>NZ_JBEZKZ010000021.1:0-96902 GCF_040651895.1 Streptomyces sp. NPDC048352 | reverse complement strand
GGCATGGAGTCCCTCTTCCCGTCGGCCGGCATCTACTCGCCGCTGGGGCAGACGTACGAGCCGCCGCGGCGGCGACGCCCTCGCGCAGCCGATCGGTGACCGGACGGCCCCCGGACGGTTGCGCCGCGGCCAGCGCGGCGCCCGCCGAGAGCAGCACCGCGTCGCGTACCGGGCCCCGCTCCCCGCCGGCGAACAGCCGCCGCGCCACCCCCGCGTTGTGCTCGGCGTCCCCGCCGCGCAGCGCGTCCACCGGAGCGGGCGCGATGCCCAGGTCGCGGGGGTCGAAGGATTCCTCCCGGACCCTTCCCCCCTCGACGCTGAGCACGGTCGAGGTGGTGGTGACGCTGAGCTCGTCGAGGCCGTCGTCACCGCGGAACACCAGGGCGCTGCCGCCACGGCGGGCCAGTACGCCCGCGATGAGCGGCAGCAGCCGCGCGTCGGCCACTCCGACCGCCTGGGCGGTGGGGCGGGCCGGGTTGGTCAGCGGTCCGAGCGCGTTGAAGACGGTGGGGACCGCGAGCTGCTTGCGGACGGCGGCGGCGTGCCGCATGGACGGGTGGAAGTCGGGGGCGAAGCAGAAGGTGATCCCCGCTTCGTCCACGAGGGCGGCCACCCGCGCCGGTTCGAGGCGCAGCCGCACGCCCAGGGCCTCCAGCACGTCCGCGGATCCGGAGGCCGAACTGGAGGCCCGGTTGCCGTGCTTGACGATCCGGGCGCCGGCGCCGGCGGCGACGATCGCGGACATGGTCGAGATGTTGACGGTACGGGCCCCGTCGCCGCCGGTGCCGACCACGTCGACGGTGGCACCGGGGACGTCGAGGGGCACCGCGTGATGGAGCATGGCCCGTACCAGGCCCTCCAGTTCGCCGACCGTCTCGCCCTTGCCGCGCAGGGCGACGAGGAAGCCGGCGAGCTGTGCGTCGGCGGCCTCGCCGCTCATCACCCGGTCCATGGCCCAGGCGGTGTCGGCGGGGGCCAGGTCACGGCCGGCGAGCAGGGTCTCCAGCAGGGCGGGCCAGCTGTGCGGCTCACGGCCGGGTTCGGGTCGGGCGGTCACGTGGGTCTCCCTCGGTGGGTCGTGGGGTGGGGCGGCTCAGCCCCACTCACGCTCGTCCGTCGAGGAGGACGGGGTGGGGGTCGGGGCCGCCGGGCTCTGCTGGGTGGTGCCGTCCGCGGTGATGCCGCTCCTGCCGGTCGCCGCGTCATCCGCTATCTGCGCACCGCCCGCGATCGCCACCGCGGCGGTGATCGCGATGGTGATGCGCTTGACCTGAGTGCGCCACGTCTGCTGCATCTCTGTTCTTCTCCCCGTTGAGTACCGCTTGAGCTTCGCTTTGTTCCGGTGAGAAGAACACTAGGAAGGAGCGGCTTCGAGCTGATATCGCTCGGTCTTCGGGGGCTGCACGATTTCGATAATGACGATATACCCGCAGGTCAGGAGGGGTCCACAAGCCGATGAAAAAAGCTTGGGACCCCTCTGGACCACCGCTCGCGGGCTGCTTGAGGGATCATCGGGGGGGGCCATCGCGGACCGCCCGCGATAACGCCGACAACCGGAATTCAGCGTTCCCGGTACATCTCGGCCACCAGGAATGCGAGATCCAGCGACTGGGTGCGGTTGAGCCGGGGGTCGCACGTGGACTCGTAGCGTTCGCTCAGTCCGTCCAGACTCACCTCCTCACCACCGCCCACGCATTCCGTGACGTCTCCCCCGGTGAATTCCAGGTGCACGCCCCCGGGATGTGTCCCGAGTTCACGGTGGACCTCGAAGAAGCCCTTCACTTCGTCGACGATGTCGTCGAAGCGGCGGGTCTTGAGGCCCGAGGGCGCCTCGAAGGTGTTGCCGTGCATGGGGTCGCTCACCCAGGCCACCGGAGCGCCCTCCGCGGCCGTCTTCTCCACCAGTACGGGCAGCCGCTCGCGGACCTGCCCGGCGCCCATCCGGACGACGAAGGTGAGCCGGCCGGGCTCGCGTTCGGGGTCGAGCCGGTCGATGAGCCGCAGCACGGTGTCCGCGTCGGTGCCGGGGCCGAGTTTGACCGCGACCGGGTTGGCGATCCGCGAGAAGAACTCCACGTGGGCGCCGTCCAGGTCGCGGGTGCGCTCCCCGATCCAGACCATGTGCCCGCTGGTCGCGTAGCGCCGGCCGGTCGCCGGGTCCTCGCGGACCAGCGGCTCCTCGTACTCCAGGAGCAGGCCCTCGTGGCTGACGTAGAACTCCACGGCGTGCTGGATGCGCTCGTCGGCGCCGCAGGCCCGCATGAAGTTGAGGGCCTGGTCGATCTGGGTGGCGAGCGCCGCGTAGCGCTCGCCGACGGGCGAGCGGGCCACGAAGTCCTGGTTCCAGGCGTGCGCCTGGCGCAGGTCCGCGTAGCCGCCGGTGGTGAAGGCCCGTACGAGGTTCAGCGTGCCGGAGGCGGCCTGGTGCATCCGCAGCAGCCGGTCCGGGTCGGGGGTGCGCTCGGCCGCCTCGAAGGGGAAGCCGTTGACGGCGTCGCCCCGGTAGGCGGGCAGGGTGACCCCGCCGCGGGTCTCGGTGGGCTTGGAGCGGGGTTTGGCGTACTGGCCCGCCATCCGGCCGATCTTGACGACCGGCACGGAGGCGGCGTACTGGAGGACGAGCGCCATCTGGAGGAGGGTCTGCACCTTGCGGCGCACCGAGTCCTCGCGGACGTCCGCGAAGGTCTCGGCGCAGTCCCCGCCCTGGAGCAGGAAGGCCTCGCCCCGGGCGACGGCGCCGAGCCGGTGCTTGAGCTGCTCGCACTCGGCGGCGACGACGAGCGGGAAGGTGTCGCGCAGTCGTGCCCGTACCTCCTCCAGGGCGGCGGGGTCGGGCCATTCGGGCTGTTGTGCCGCGGGCAGGGCCCGCCAGGAATCCACGTGCTCCACGAGTTGCTCCTTGTGTCACCCGGTGAGGGTGTTCGCGGGCTGGGTACGTGCGCTGGTGAGGAAGTTGTCCAGGAGCCGCATCCCGCCCACCGTGGTGATCGACTCGGGGTGGAACTGCACCCCTTCGACGGCCAGGGTGCGGTGGCGCAGGCCCATCACGTAGCCGTCGTCGACGGCGTGCGCGGTGGCGAGCAGCTCCTGCGGCAGGGGCCGGGAGACGATGAGCGAGTGGTAGCGGGTGGCGGTCATGGTCGCGCCGAGCCCGGCGAAGACGCCCGCGCCGTCGTGGGCGACCTCGCTGGTCTTGCCGTGCTTGAGCCGGTCGGCCACCTCGACGGTGCCTCCGTAGGCCAGGCCGATGGCCTGGTGGCCCAGGCAGATGCCCAGCAGCGGCACCCGTCCGGCGAAGCGGTGCACCAGCTCGACGTGGCCCGACGCGGCGGGGCGGCCGGGGCCGGGGCCCAGCACGACCGCGTCGGGGCGGCGCGCGGCGAGGGCGTCGGGGCTCTCGGTGCGGGAGCGGACGACCTCGGTGTCGGCGCCGAGGGTGCGCAGGTACTGGTCGATGATGTGGGTGAAGCTGTCGTAGGCGTCGACGAGCAGGACCTTCACGGGAGCAGCTCCTCACCGGTGAGCGCCCAGTAGGCCGCCCCCATCTTGTGCAGGGTCTCGCGCCACTCGGCGGCGGGCGAGGAGTCGGCGACGATGCCGGCGCAGCTCTGGGTGGAGTAGGCCTCGCCGTCGTGGGTGACCGTGCGGATGCACAGGGCGAGGCGGGACCAGCCGCGTACGTCGACCAGTCCGACGGCGCCCGCGTACATGTTCCGGGGATCGCACTCCAGTTCGGAGATGATCTCCATGGCGCGGATCTTGGGCGCGCCGGTGACCGTACCGGCGGGGAAGGTCGCGGCCAGCGAGGACCAGGTGTCCTCGCCGGGGGCGAGGCTGCCCTCGACGGTGGAGACCAGGTGGAAGACGTGGCTGAAGGCCTCGACCGCCATCAGCTGCGGGGCGTCGAGGGTGGTGGGCAGGCAGACCCGGCCGATGTCGTTGCGGCACAGGTCGACCAGCATCACGTGCTCCGCCCGTTCCTTCTCGCTCGCGAGAAGGGCCTCGACCCGGGGGCCGTCCACGGCGGGGTCGCCGCTGCGGGGGGTGGTGCCGGCGATGGGGCGCATGACGATCCGGTCGCCGTCGGTGCGGAAGAGCACCTCGGGGCTGGCGCCGATCAGGGTGGACCCGTCGCGGGGGACGAGGTACATGTACGGGGACGGGTTGCGTCCGCGCAGCCGCCGGTAGACGTCGAGCGGGGTCAGCTCGGTGTCGACCTCGATGCGGTGGCCGATCTGGATCTGGTAGATGTCGCCGACGCCGATGTGGCGCAGGCAGCGCTCGACGTTCGCACGGAACGCGCTCTCGTCGGTGCTGTCGCGCACGGCGCGCGGGGCGGGCGCCTCGGGGATGCTGCCGGCCGGCTCGGTCATCCCGGAGGTCAGGCGCTCGACGATGCCGGCCAGGTCGGTACGGGCGGCGGGGCCGCCGTCGGGGCCGAAGGCCTCGCTGCGGGCGGCCAGCCGGACGGCCGTGCCGGCGTCCAGGTCGTACCAGACGGTGTCCTGGAACAGGGTCAGGACCAGGTCGGGGTCCCCCTCGGCGGTCTGCTCCCGGACGGGCAGCTCCTCCATGTACCAGGCGGCGCCGTAGCCGATGGTGGCGAGGAAGCCGAAGGCGTACTCGGGGCGGGTGCTGTCGACGTCGAAGCGGGCCTGCACGGCCCGCAGGACGTCCCAGACCTGCCCGGGCCGTTCGAAGGTCCGGTCGCCGCCGGGTCCGACGGCGAGCCCCAGTCCGTCGGCGACCCGGGACAGCTCGGCCAGTACGGGGGCCACGCCGACGGCGGAGATCCGTCCGGCGCGTATCCGCAGCTCGGCGAGGCGGCCGAAGCCGACGACGGCGGAGTTCCCGTCGAACTCGGGGCTCTCCAGGGACTCCAGGAGGAACACGTCCTCCCCGAACCGCGCCCGCAGGGCCTCGTACAGCTCGATCGGGGGGTGCGGGTCGAGGGCGGTCTCCTCGATCCGGACGGGGAGGGGGCGCCGGCCGCGGCCGGCCGGCGCCCGAGTGGCGGTGTCGAGCAGTGTGGTCACTGAATCACTTTCCTCGGATGGCTCGGGGCCGTTCGGGGCGGCCGTGGCACGCCCGGCGGACGGCGCGTGGGGGGTGCGCGTGGGGGCCGGTGTCAGCCGTGGCGGCTCATTTCGTGGAAGAAGTCCTCGACGACCGTCAGAGCGCCCTGCGCCTGGAGGGTGTCGTAGATGTGCCGGCCGACCGCGAGGTCGAGCACGCCCAGCCCGAAGGGGGAGAAGAAGACCGGCTTGTCCCCGGGCACCGCCAGCGTGCCGGCGAGCACGTCGTAGAGGGTGCCGTCCAGGAACTCTCGGCTGCCGGTGAGCTGTTCGGCCAGGTGGGGGGAGGTGTCGGCCTTCAGGCAGTGCTCGATGTCGTCCACTACGTTGAAGCCGGAGAGGAGCACCTCGGGCGACAGGTCGCGCAGCGAGACGTGCAGGACCAGCGGGTTGTGGCCGAACCAGTCGGGCTCGGTGACGTGCGGGGTGCCGGCGACGGTCGCGAAGACGACCAGGTCGCTGCTGCGGATCAGCTTCTCGGCGCTGTCGTGGACGGTGACCGGGCCCTGCTCCCCGGAGCGGGTGAGGTAGTCGGCGAAGCCCCCGGCGTACTCGGCGGACAGGTCGTGCACGCCGATCTCGTCGAACTCCCAGCCGGTGCCCGCCAGGTACTGGTGGATGAAGCGGGCGATCAGGCCGGCCCCGAAGAAGCCGATCCTTCGGGGCCGGCGGCCCGCCGGGCTGAGCCGGTCGGCCGCCAGCGCGGCGGAGGCGGCGGTGCGGGCCGCGCTGATGATCGAGGATTCCAGGCAGGCGATCGGGTATCCGGTCTGCGGGTCGTTGAGGATCAGCACGGCGGAGGCACGCGGAATTCCGGCCGCCACGTTCTCCGGGAAGCTGGAAATCCACTTCACTCCGTCGACGGGCGCCGCTCCCCCGATCGAGGCCGGCAGCGCGATGATCCGCGAAGTGGGCCGGTCGGGAAAACGCAGGAAATACGACGGCGGATTCACCGTCCCGCCCTCTCCGTGCACCCGATAAGCGGATTCGATCAATCCGACCACTTCGGGCGCACGGCCGTCCAGGACTTCGTGCACCTGGGCGCCGGGGATCACGGCGAAAGAGGGCGCGCCGGTCGTACGTGACATCGCAGGCTCCACAGCTCGGCAGTTTTCTCGTCTGCGATGACGCTAGGGAGCCGCTTTATCGCCGGGTTATTGACCGGTTACGCCCTCCTGCGACGTCTCCCGCAGCCGTTCCAGCGCGGCGGCCGCCTTCCCCTCCCAGGGCGGGGAGCCGATGCGCTGGAAGATGGCGAGCGATTCGGCGAGGTGCGCCCGGCCCGCGTCGCCGTCACCCCGCTCGCCGTACGCCCGGCCCAGCGCGAGCCTGATCTGGCCCTCGATCATCGGGCTCCGGGTCCGCCGGGCCACGTCCAGGGCCTCCAGGAAGGTCCGCTCGGCCGCCTCCTCGGCGCCGGTCTGGAGCCGGGTCTCGGCGAGCCCCAGGAGCGAGTGGGCGAGGCCGAGCAGGTCGGACCTGGCCCTCACGATCTCCACGACCCGGGCGAACTCACCCTCGGCCGCCTCCAGCTGCCCCAGCGCGAGGTGCGCGCTGGCGAGGCGGTGCGTGGCCAGCGCGAGGCCGTGCTGGTCGCCCTTGATGGACTCGCAGACGCGGACAGCGTCCTGGCTGAGCTCCACGGCGACCTCCGGCTGCCCTTGGTCGAGGGCGAACTGGGCCATGTTCTGCAGGGCGTACGCCTCGGACGAACGGTCGCCCGCCGCCCGGAACACGGGCAGCGCCTCCCGCAGCCGTTCCATCCCCCGCTCGCGTTCTCCCCGGATCCGGTCGATGAACGCGAGGTCGCTCAGCACCAGTGCCCGCCCGAGCAGGTCCCCGGCCTCGGTGTAGAGCGCGAGGGCGGCCTCCTGCCGCATGGTCGCATCGGGCAGCCTGCGCAGCCTCAGTTCCACCAGGCCGAGCTTGCGCTCCATGGCCGCCCGGCCCCGCAGGTTCCCCGCGTTGCGCGCCGCCTCCAGCGCGTACTCACTGCAACGGCGCCAGTCCTCGAGGTAGTTGCGCGACTCGAAGAGCACCTCCATGGACACGACCAGATGCCAGGCCAAGTCGTCCAGGCCGAGCTCGGCCGCCTGCTCCACGACCGCGACCAGCGAGAGCCGCTCCGCCTCGAACCACTCCAGCGGAGCCATGAGCAGCTCTTCCAGCAGAACGGAGTCGATTTCCCGCCGCGCCGCACCGCCGTCCGCGATGCCGCCGCCACCGCCACCGCCACCGCCGCTCTCGCGCCGGAAGGCCTCCTCCGCGATGGTCAGACAGGTCCGGAACACCCGCTCGCACGCCGCCAGCCGGTCCTCCTCGCTCTCCTCCGCCCGGGCCAGCTCCTCCGCGTACAGCCGCATCAGGTTCTGGAAGCGGTACCGCAGCTGCCCGGTGGCGTCGACGCCGACGACCTCCAGGAACTGCGCGTCCACCAGGTGCTCTATCAGCCGCTCCGCGTCCATGACGTCCCCGTCCAGCAGCGCGGCACCCACCCACGTGGTGAAGTCGGGTACGGCGAGCAGCCCGAGGAGCCGGTAGAGCCGGGCCGCGTCCTTGTACAGGTAGCGGTAGCTCAGCTCGAAGCTGGCCCGGACCTGGGACTCGCCCTGGCTGAGCTCGTCCAGCCGGCGCCGCCCGTCGCTGAGCCGGGTCACCAGGTGCCGCACCGTCCAGTGCGGCTTGGACGCCAGCCGGGCGGCCGCGATGCGCAGCGCCAGGGGCAGCCGGTCGCACAGCTCGACCAGGCGGGCCGAGTCCCCGGGGGCGGCCTGTATCCGGACGTCGCCGACGATCCGGCCGAGCAGCTCGACGGCGTCGTCCTCGGGCAGCACGCCCAGGTGCACCCGGGCCCGCTGCGGCCAGGTCACCAGCTGCTCCAGCTGCTCCCGGCTGGTGACGAGCACGGTGCAGCCGCCGCTGCCCGGCAGCAGCGGCCGGATCTGCGCGAAGGTGCGTACGTTGTCCAGCACGATCAGCACCCGGCGCTCCGCGAGCACGCTGCGGTACAGCGCGATCCGGTCCTCCAGGCCGTTGGGCACGTCGTCGCTGTCCACGCCCAGGGAGCGCAGGAAGCGGCTGAGTATGTCGCCGGCCGTGGTCGGGGCGTGGTGCTCGTCGTAGCCGCGCAGGTCCGCGAAGAGCCGCCCGTCCGGGTACTGTTCGGTGACCCGGTGCGCCCAGCGGACCGCGAGGCCGGTCTTGCCGACGCCGGCGACGCCGGTGATCAGCCCGACGGTGGGTGAGGGGCTGTCCTCGCCCTGGCCCGCCACGAGGCTGTCCAGCGCGTCGAGTTCGGCGCTGCGGCCCGCGAACCCCGGTACGTCGGGCGGCAGTTCCGAGGGCATCACGCGCACCCGGGCGTCCAGGGCCTCCGCCGCCGCGTCGGCCGGGCCGGCCGCCGGCTCGAACGCCAGCGACGGGTCGTCCCGCAGGATCGCGTCGTGCAGCTCCTGGAGTTCGGGGCCCGGGTCCATGCCGAGCTCGTCGATGAACTGCCGGCGCGCCTCGCGGAAGCTCTCCATCGCCTCGGCCCGCCGCCCGGAGCGGTACTGGGCGAGGATGAGGTGGTAGCGGGTGCGCTCGCGCAGCGGGTGTTCCCTGACGGCGGCCGCCAGTTCGGGCAGCAGCAGCTGGTGGCGGCCCAGTTCCAGCTGCACGCCCGTCATCGCCTCGTAGACGTTGATGCGGACCTCTTCCCAGCGGGCCGCCTCGTCCTCGACGAACTGCCCGGTGACCCCGGCGAGGGCGGGGCCGCGCCAGAGGGCGAGCGCCTCGGCGTAGCAGCGGGCCGCGTCGGCCGGGCGGTGGGTGCGGACCGCCTCCTCCCCCTGGGCGACGAGGCCGGTGAAGGTGACGGTGTCGAGCACGTGCCCGTCGGGGCGCAGCAGGTAGCCGGGGTGCGCGGTGGCGATGACCTCCTCGGTCACGCCTTCGTTCTTGAGGGCCTTGCGCAGGGCCGCGATGACGATGGCGACCTGGGTGCGGGCGGTGGCTGGCGGGCGACCGTTCCAGACCACGTCCACGAGGGTGTCAACCGGAACGATCCGCCCCGGGCTCAGGAGCAGAAGGGCCAGAATCGTACGTTGCCGGGCACCTCCGACTTGTACCGTCCGCTCCCCCGCGGTCACCATGAGTGGTCCGAGAATTCCGAATCTGAGTGGCTCGCCCAATGTGTCTCCCCCCGTCACCGCCGGGCCCGGCAGCGTGATCACCCTACCTGTCTGCCGCTGACAGAAAAGAGGCGTGACGCAAGCTGTGCGGCTGGTGGGGCACCATGTCCGAAAGCTGATTGATCATCTCGCGATTGGCTGGAATGCATCGGAAAAGAGGCTCGGCGTGACCGAATGCGCGTGGGGCGACATCCAGCCACTCACCAGGAACAGGAAGGTCCCGTTCACGCCTCCCCGACGCCACCCGAACGCCACCCCGCGGACCCCTGCCGGCGCGCCCGCTCGTTGACGGTGCCGCTCACTGCCGCATCGGCACGACCGCGGGGAAGGGCTTCGGGTGTTCGGCCTCCTTGCCGCGCGCATCCGGCATGGGGTCCGGGGGACCCGGACGGGCACCACGCGGCAGGTCACGCGCGGTCGTACGGAGGGGCTGTGGGTGGCGGGGGCGGGAGCGACTCCCGCGTCCCCGCCGGGGTGGGGCGCACGGCGGAGTCGGACCGCCGCCTGGCGCGGACCGCGTCCGGGAGAACCCGTCCGGCAACGGCCGCGGCGCTCCGGGCCGTTCAGCCGAGCCCACCCCCGTGAAGCTCGACCCCGACCCGGCCGGCGCCGCCGCCACTCCCCCGTCGATACTCTAGTGGCGAAGAAGCATTGGTAACGTACACCAGAGTGACTGTCCGGCGTCAACCAAAGTGTTGCCGGTGCCGGCCCGAGGGGGCTTCGAGAAACACTGTGGTGGGCAAAGACTCGGCATCACGCCAAGGAGGTCGTGTACGTGGAGGATGACCAGTCACCCACCTTCGCCCAACTCCTGGACCACCTGTTCCGCGAGGTGCACCCCCCTTCCCGGGGGCCCTACACCTACGCGGAGGTCGCCGAGGGAATCCGCAGGGCCGCGACCGGAGAGGGCCGCGGGGTGACGGCGAGCGCCATCCAGCAACTGCGCACCGGCGCCAAGCGGAACCCGACGCGGCACACCATCAAGGCCCTGGCCGACTTCTTCGGCGTGCCGGCGGGCTACTTCGTCGACAGCGCGGCGGCCGAACGCACCAAGGCGGAGATCGGCCTCCTCGCCGCCATGCGCGACCAGGACGTCCGCAAGGTGGCCCTGCGCGCCAACGGCCTGAGCGTCGACAGCCTGAAGATGCTGTCCACCGTGATCGAACAGGCCCGCAAACTCGAAGGGCTCACCACCGACGACCCCGCGCAGGACCTCAACCTGGACGACTGAACCGCGCCCCGGGCGGCTGATGTTGCACGCTGTGGCGCGCGACCCCGCGGCCCCCGCCCGGCCCCGCACCCCCTGTGCTCGCATCGACAGGGGGCATCCGGCGTTTCCGGGGACAAGCCCGGCACCCGGGCCGCACGGCCCCGCCTCGGCACGACACCCCGCCCTCGGAACGACGTCGCGGACATGTCAGCATGGGGGCGCGCGTGCCGGGCTGCCAGGGAGGGTGGCCCCGGCCGGCCACCCCCGACCGGCGTCACCAGAGTGAGGACATGGACCTCGAGCAGCTTCGCGCCACCTGTGAGGCGCGCGTCGAGGCGCTTCGGCTCCCGCACCGGTTCAGCACCCGCGACCTCCGCGACGCCGTCGCCGAACAACGCGGACGCCCCATCGTCCTGCGCCCCCTGAGCACCCTCGGGGCCCTGGACGCCCCGTGCGGCATCCGCCTGGAAACCCCGGACGCCGATCTGCTGTTCTACGAGGAGGGGACCTCGGCCCTCCACCAGAACCACATCCTCGCCCACGAGATCAGCCACATCATCTGCGACCACCCCGGCAGCCTGGAGCTGGACCAGGACACCCTGCGCGCGATCGGGTTCGACCCGACCCTCGTCCAGCGCATGTCCGGCCGGACCAGCTACACCAGCGAGGACGAACGCGAGGCCGAGGTGATGGCCAGCGTGATCCGGCAACTCATGTACCGGGGACGCGAAGGCCCGTCGAGCCGGCCCGCCAGCGGCGCCGAGAGCTGGGACGCTCTGTTCGCCAAGCCACACAGGAAGATGCGCCACCGGAAATGATCAACATCCTCTTCACGGGCACGGCCGTCGTGCTGCTGTGCTTCGCCGCCTACTGGGTGCGGGGACGCGGCGGGCACCGTCCCACGGGCACCTGGGCGATGGCGGCGCTGCTGACCTCCTTCGCCCTCGCCTTCGCCTCGTACGCCCCCGCGGTCGAGGGCGCGGTCGAATCGGTGGTCCCCCACGTCGCCCGCCTCTTCAGCAACACCTTCACCCTGACGGCGGCCACCTCGGTCCTCGCCTTCCTCTTCCAGCTCAATCTGGACCGCGAACGGGCCCACCGGCAGATCCGGCTGCGCGTCATCGCCCTCGCGGTCGCCGTCGCCGGCATGGCCTCCTTCTTCGTCGCCGAGCAACTGACCGGCCGCAACCCGGTGTTGTACGCGTGCTACGTACTCATCTACATCTCCTACCTGGGGTACACGGCCAAGGACTTCCTGCTCCAGACCTGGGCCCAGTCCAAGCGCTCGACCCGGCGCAGCCAGCGCTGGGGCCTGCGCACGACCTCGGTCGGCTGTGGCTTCGCCCTCGTCTACGCCGCGTACAAGCTCTTCACCCTGGTCTCCATCGGCCTCGGCCTGGGACTCGTGCCGGACCACGCCCGGTGCGCGAGCCCGCTGTCCCCCTTCCGCTGCGCGTTCAGCGTGACCGCGCCCGCCGTCGCCGTCCTCCTCATCACCGTCGGGCTCACCCTCCCCGCCCTGCTGTGGCCGCTCAGCCAGCTGCGCCGGCGCCGCTGGGAACGGAACTCGTTCACCGCGCTCGAACCCCTGTGGCGCGAGGTCACCTCGGCGGTACCCGAGGTCGTGCTCGACCCGGGCAACACCGCGGCCGACGCCCATGACCTCGACTTCCACCTCCACCGCCGGGTCATCGAGATCAACGACTGCGTCCTGGCCCTGCGCCGGTACCGTCAGACGTCGGTACGGGACGCCGCCGCGGCCCAGGCCGCCCGCCGGGGCACGGCCGGCACCCCCGAGGGCGACGCCGAGGTGGAGGCGGCGGTCATCGCCGCGGCCGTCCACGCGAAGCGCGCCGGCCTCCCCCTCGACGGCGACGAGGCCCCGCCCGCCGCCGGCACCCGCTCCCGCAAGGGCGACCTCCCGGCGGAGACCGCGTGGCTGCTCCTCGTGGCGCAGGCGTACGCGCGCCGGCCGGCGTCCGAGCACGCGGGCGCGGCCTCGTGACCGCCCCGCGGCAGGACCCGCTGCGCGACCCGCGCTTCTTCGCCGACCCCTACCCCACCTACGACCGGCTCCGCGAGGGCTGCCCGGTCCAGCGGATCCCCACCGGCTCCGGCGGACACCACGCGTACCTGATCACCGGCCACCGCGAGGCCCGCGAGGCGTTCACCGACCCCCGCCTGTCCAAGGACACGGCCCGGTTCTTCGCCGACCGGCCCTCCCACCGCGACCTGCACCCGGCGATCTCCCGCAACATGCTGGCGAGCGACCCGCCCGCCCACACCCGCCACCGGCGGGTGGCGACCCGGCTGTTCACGACCGGCCGCGTCAGGGAACTACGCCCCTTCATCACCCGGATCGTGGACGACCTCACGGCCACGTGGCAGCCCGGCACGGACATCGACCTGGTGGCGGACCTGGCGATCCCCCTGCCGGTCACCGTCGTCTGCGAACTGCTCGGCGTACCGGCAGCCGATCGCGCCCCCCTCGCCGCCTGGTCCCACGACCTCTTCGACGCGACCGACACCGCTCGCATCGACGCCGCGTCGCACCGGATCGGCGACCACCTCACGGACATGATCGACGGCTCCCCCGACCACTGGTTCGTCCGTGACTGCGCGGCGGGCGGCCTGGACCGGGAGGAGACGGTCTCCCTGGCCGCCCTCCTCCTGGTCGCCGGGCACGAGACCACCACCCACTTCATCGGCAACGCCGTCCTGGCCCTGCTCCGCCACCCCGAGGCCTTCGACCGCCTGGTGCGGGACCCGGACCTGATCCCCGGCGCCCTCGACGAACTGCTCCGCTTCGACTCCCCGATCAGCGTGGCCACCTTCCGCCACAGCACGCAGGACCTGCGCGTCGGCGACACCGACATCCCGGCCGGCTACCCGGTCCTGATCTCCCCCGGAGCCGCGAACCGCGACCCGTCCAGGTTCCCCGACCCGAACGACCTGGACCTCGACCGCGACGCCTCCGCCCACCTCTCCTTCGGCCACGGCATCCACCGCTGCCCGGGCGCCCCCCTGGCCCGGGCCGAGGCGGAGATCACCCTCCGCACCCTGCTCACCCGCTTCCCGCACACCCGCCTGACGATCCCCCCGCACTCCCTCCCCTGGCGCCCCACCCGCCTCACCCACGGCCTCACCACCCTCCCCCTCACCCTGGCCTGACCCACCACCGAATCCCACACCCGCGCTCCGGCCCGGAGCGGATCTAGGAGACGTGCGGGCGGACCCGGAGGTACACGAACGCGCTGCGGCGGCCCTGCACGGGAACCCCCTAGGACAGGGCCGCCGGAGTGCCGTGAGCAACCCTGAGGCCTCGGTCCGGATCACGATGTACGGCCTGGCTGCTTGATCACGCACTGTCATAAGATGGCAAGGACAATCTCAGCGGCCCGCCGGGCTTCCGCTCCGCCTCACGTGGAACCGAAGGACATGCCCCCACCCGCACGAGCTACTCCGTGCTGCCTGGGGGCGATTTCTTGCTGTTCCGTGAGTCCGCGGCGTCCTTGGCCAACCGCACCCGCCTCGAAGGCCGGCTGGCAGAACTCCTCAGCGAGAACTTCCTGCACCGGCACGGCCACAAGCCGCATGCTGCGGAGGTTCGCTCTTGGGAGCGGAGCATCCCCGCGCTCACCCACGCCCTGGTCGAAGCGGGTCTCGGTGAGGTCGAGATGCTGCTGGAGTACGGGCTGCCGCTGACGAGCAAGCGCGCGGACGTGATATTGGCCGGCGTCCACCCGGTGTCCGGCGAGCCGTCGTACGTCATCGTGGAACTCAAGCAGTGGAGCGAGGCCCATCCGGTGGATGACGATCCACTGCGGTGCAGCGTGCCCTCCTACCGCGAGCCCGTACTGAACCCCATCGAGCAAGTTCGCGGTTACTGCGACTACCTCGTCTCATTCAACGGGGCTCTCGAACAGAACCCCGACTCCGTCACCGGAGTGGCCTTCCTGCACAACGCGACCGAGTTCGGGGTCGCCGGGCTGCGCGAGGTCGAGGAGGACCGCCGCGGCCGCATGTTCACCGGCGATCAGCGTGGCGCGTTCCTCGACTACCTGCGTTCGAGGCTGGCAGCAAAGCCTGGCGCTGCCGCCGCCGACGACCTCCTGCAGGCCAGGATCCGGCCGTCCAGGCAGCTGATGGCCGTGGCCGCCGACGAGGTCCGCGACCGGGAGCAGTTCGTACTGCTGGACGAGCAGCGGCTCGCCTACGAGACGGTGATGGCGGCGGTCCGCAAGGCCCGCCGCTCCAACCGCAAGCAGGTGGTCGTCGTGACCGGGGGGCCCGGATCCGGCAAGAGCGTGATCGCCCTGTCCGTGCTCGGCGACCTGTACCGGCGCGGCGTGCCCGCCCTCCACGCCACCGGATCGCAGTCGTTCACGAAGACCATGCGCAAGGTAGCGGGCGCCCGCAAGCCCGAGGTCCAGCGCCTGTTCCGCTACTTCAACAGCTTCATGGACGCCGAGCCCAACGACATGGACGTACTCGTCTGCGACGAGGCCCACCGGCTCCGCAAGACCTCCGCCAACCGCTACACCAAGGCCGCCCTGCGAACCGGACGTCCGCAGGTGGTGGAACTGATCGACGCGGCCCGTGTGCCGGTGTTCCTCCTCGACCAGCACCAGGTGGTGCGTCCCGGCGAAATGGGCACCGTCGAACAGATCAGGCAGGCCGCGGCCGACCACGAAGTGGACTTCACCTTGGTGGAGCTGGACAGCCAGTTCAGGTGCGGAGGAAGCGACGCCTACTTGCTTTGGGTGACCAGTCTCCTGGGCTTGGAGGGCGAGGGACCGATCAGGTGGGAGCCGGACGGCAAGGTGCAGTTGCTGACGGTGGACAGCCCGCAGGAATTGGAGGCCTTCCTCGATGACAAGCGTGCCCAGGGGTACGGCGCCCGGCTCTCCGCCGGATACTGCTGGAAGTGGACCACTAAGATCACTCCGGCGATGACGACGCTGCCCGCGGACGTGGTCATCGGCGACTGGTCGAAGCCGTGGAACCTGTACGGGGACCGATCCCTGCTGGGCGCACCGCCGGCTCCGCTGTGGGCCACTGATCCCGCGGGCTTCGGCCAGGTCGGCTGTGTCTACACCGCCCAGGGCTTCGAGTACGACTGGTCCGGGGTGATCATGGGCCCGGACCTGGTATGGCGGAAGAACCGCTGGGTCGCCGACCGTACCGCCTCGAAGGACCCTTCCTTCACGAAGGCGACTCCTGACGACGAGGTCGACCGTCTCATCCGCAACACGTACAAGGTGCTCCTGACCCGCGGCATGATCGGAACAATCGTCTACTCGACGGACCCGGAGACCCGCGAGAAGCTCCGCTCGCTGATTTCCTGAGCCGACGGACCCGTCGACGGCTAGGATGATCTGGCTGCGCACCTTCCCGGAGGGTACGAGGCTGCGGTTCATACGCGAGGCCGAACAGGCTGTGAATGACGGATGGTTGTGCCCGTCGTCTGGTGACGGACGACGTGAGCGTGGCTGCCCGGTAGGGTGCCCCCTGCCATTCCGAACTCACGCCCTGGAGTGGCCGTATGACCCCCGTCGAGTACAAGCCTGCGCGTCGTGAACGGATTCGCGGAATCCTGATCGACATCGCTGTCGGAATCGTCTCCAGTCTTCTGGTGACGGCGCTGACCGCAGTGGCAGACCTGCTCTTCTGAGCAGGTACGTGGCGGGCCCGGAGAGCCCGCCACTCCACCGTCCCACGCCCGGTGTCAGAAGAGTCGGAGGTCGGGGCCCGACGACTTCCGCCGCTTGCGGTTGCGTCTCCCGTTTCCCCGTGGCAGGTGCACCGTGCGAGCCTCCTTCGGAAGGTTCAGCCAGGTGGGTCGAAGCCCGTGGATCTCAACCTGACCCACCAGCTTCTTCAGATAGGTGCGGGTCTCCTCGTCCGTGGAGTAGAGCACCGTGGCACGGCTCGCGCGGGTCAACAGGACGTGGTACGCCTGCCGGACCAGCCGCGCGAAGTCGTCGTCGTCCACACTGGACGGGCTGACCTTCGGATCGAGCGAACCAGGCAGATCCACGCGCTTGACGTCCGAATCGGGGGCTTCCTTGCGTTCCTTGCCCCGCTGGAACACCCACTCGTCGCCACGGCGCACCATGTCATCACCCATGATCACCCCGCACCAGTCCCATTCCAGGCCCTGCGCCGTGTAGACACAGCCGATCTGCCCCAGGCCGTTGGGGTGGACGGACCAGATGTCCGACGGCGGGACCCCGTCCGCGCAGTAGCTCTCGCTCTTCGCGTTCCAGGGCCTGTGCCAATCTCCGATGCGGACATCGGCTTCCAGGCGCTTCTCCTCGCCCACGGGTTCCGTCCAGGGCCAGCAGTACCCCGCGACCATGCGGGCGGACGCGCCGGCCGCGGCCTCCGTCCGGATGATCCGCTCGAGCTCCTCCGGGGTCTCCGCCACCTCGACGTGCATCAGCCCGTCCGCCCTCCAGGTCTGCGGCTCGTCTTCCGACCGCCAAGGCCTCGCCTCCTCGTCCGTCACACCCAGGAGGGCACGCACCCAGCGGATGTACGAGCCGCTGCCTCCACAGCGGAACTGCTCGCGCAGGCCGTACTCGAGGACGTCGGCGCCGCGGCGCTCAGCCGCATCTTTGATCAACTCGACGGTGCCCACCTCCCTCGGCCGCACGGACTGGCCTTCGTCCAGGAAGAACACCGTCAGGCGTGACGCGTCGAGAAGCTCGTCCACCTGCGGCCCCTTCCCCCACTTCGCCCGCTCCTCCTGTGTCCAGAACCGGTTCGTCGAACGATCGCGCAGGCGATGCGCCTCGTCGCAGATCAGAACGTCCACCGGAGGAACCGAGGTGTCCACGAAGTTGCTGAAGTAGGTGAAGGTCTCCCTGAACTGCTTGTCCCCGTAGCCGACATGCTCCTGAATGGCCGCATTGAAAGCCCTGCTTCCACTGGCGTACTTCACGGTCCGCCCCTGCGCCTCGAGCTGGGCCTTGATCTGCAGACCGATTGCACTCTTGCCGGTACCAGCGCCACCTGTGACCAGGAAGATCACGCGCCTCTCGTCCGGAATCAACACGGGGTGCTCCGGGTCGGGAAGAACCTTGGAGGCCGCTTCGAGGATCTGTTCCGCAACCACCTTCTGGCGCCCGCGGAGGACGAAGACGGTGTCGTCGCCCCGGGACCAGTTCATGGCGTCGAGCAGCGGTGTATTGCGCAGGCCCATGGTCCGCAACATGGTCGCGGCCTCGGAAGCACCGCCCTCGGCGGCGAAGCTCCCCCTGAGGTCGTCGAGGAACTGGGCACGTCGGTCGGCCGTGTACACACGCGCGTAGGCGCCCGTGGGCGCATCGACACCGATCAGCGGACGTACGGAGTCGTCCGTGGCGTTGTGGAGGTAGGCGAACCCCCCGCACTCGAATTCCTCGTTCTCGAAGGGCCCCTTATCGCTCGTAAACGCCTCGTAGTACTCGCGCAACTGCAGCGCGGGATGTTTCTTGGCCCCCAGGCCTGGCACGTGCACCAGTTCAGCGGTGGCGCGCTCGATCCTGGTCACCGTGGACCAGCGCTTGAGTTCGACGAGCTGAACGGACGGCCGGTTCTCCTGCGGATGACGGCCGACCAGCACGACGTCGATGAGTCGGGGTTCCGACCGGTTGGACTCATCGACGGTGGCCGCGCACTCAACGACCATCTCCACGTTTCCGCGGTCGGCAGCGACCAGATCGTTCGCAAGGCTGATCAAGCTCTCCGCCCATGCGGAGCGCTCGGTGACCGAGGCGTCCGAGCCTCGGAAATGCTTCCAGCGGGCAGCAAGGTGCGGCACCATGTGGCGACGGGCATGCAAGGTGAGCAGATCCCGCGCCGAGAGCTTCAGCAGGAGCAAGGACACGAGGTGGTTCCCCCAGGGCACGAGTAACTCGTGCGGGTGGGGGCATGTCCTCGCGGGAAGCCCGTCGGGCCGCAATCGGTCCGGTGATCTTAGAGAAGACTGCGGCTACCTGGAAACGCCGCCACGGGGTGCGGCCGGAACCGTGTTCACAGTGGCCGGATCACACCTGACCGCACCCCGGAAGCTCCCTGCCCGGTTCGTCTCGGCTGCCCCGGATGTCACTGAAGATCCGTCGAGGATCATCACCGCGAACGCCGGACACGCAGACCACGCCCACCGGTCGCCGCGTTCCGCACGACACCGCTGCACCTGGAAAGCAAGAAGGCCAAAGAGTCTGGCCGACTGCTCGGCCAACAGCAAGCGCGTCTGGGCCGCCGAGGTCGTCTGTGTGACGGCCGAGGACGTGGGCGTACGTCTCCCCGCGTATGACGAGAACGACATGTACACGATTACCGAGCTGGTCGCTGCTGAACACGGGCAGCCTGGACCCGCCGCGCTGGAACGCAGCCTCCGGGCCGGAGCATGACAGTGCTGTCAGTCACCCGCATCACCACCCCGGCGACACCCGTGCAGAGGCACTGATCGAAGGGGTCGTCAGCGCGGTCCGCGGCGGTCAGGACCAGCGCGTCCGGGAACTGATCACCGCACTCGCCACCGCCGCGGCCGACCCGGCAGACCTGTAGACCCCGCCCACACCCGGACGACGTTCGGTCGACCGCGCTCCGCGGACGGTACGGAGTGTGCGCGGGCATCCCTACCCGGCACTCCCGGTGCCTGTCGACAGGCGGGCGGGCAGGGTGGCGAAGGTCAGGCCGGGGTGATGTTCTCCGCCTGGGTGCCCTTCTGCCCTTGCGTGCCGTCGAACGTAAATGCCACGCGCCCACAACGGCCAGTCACCAGAGGAAACGAGGACACGCCACACCTTGGACCGGGTGTTGCGGTCCTGCCGCGGGCCGGCAGGGTGCGCTGCAGCTCAGGCCGCGGTCGCCGGGTTCGCTGGCTGGGCGGCGCGGCGGTGTTCGGCGTTGAGGCGCTGGGCTTCCTCGAGCTGATCTTCAAGGATGATGATCCGGCAGGCGGCCTCGATGGGGGTGCCCTGGTCGACGAGTTCGCGGGCGCGGGCGGCGATGCGCAGCTGGTAGCGGGAGTAGCGGCGGTGTCCGCCGGGTGAGCGGAGGGGAGTGATCAGGCGGTGCTCGCCGATTGCGCGCAGGAAGCCTTGGGTGGTGCCGAGCAGCTCGGCGGCCCGGCCCATCGTGTAGGCGGGGAAGTCGTCGTCGTCCAAGTGACCACCGGGCGGGCCGGCGGGGCTGGCTGCTGTCATCTCACCTCTCTGTTGCACGCGTGGAGGGGCCCGGGAGCATGTGGCTCCCGGGCCCCGAAGGAACTGCTACACCATCTGCCGGCCCTGATACTGCGCCGGCCTTCTGTTTCCGCCGACCCGACCTGAGCTCTGTCGGGATTGCGGGGATCGCGGATGCGTGACCGGAGACCACCTCACTATCGATGTCCTGCGGTACCCGGACTCGCGTGGCGTCCGGGCGATCCTGATGGCGTCTGGTTCCTCCGTTCTTCCCTCTGGATCAATCACTTACCAACCGGAACTGCGAACTGCCTTTACTGCTTGGTGTTGCGTACTGCTGGTGACCTGTCACAGCGCCACTTCCGGCAGCCAGCCCCGTCGCCCATCCTGCATCTGCTCTGGCTTAGAACCCCACTGCCGAACTTCCCGGTGCGCGCGCCCGCAGCCGACGCCTTCACCGAGGTACCGCTTCACAACTTCACTGCTGGTACTGCCAACTGCACTACTGCTCACGGCGGCCCCTGATCACTGCGGGCCACCCGGTCCGGTCGTCAGTCCCGTCGCCGTCCTGCAACCGCTCTGGCTTCGAAACTCCACCACCGCACCGTCCTGCGCACTGCACCTACGGGTACTGCTGCCCGGCAGTTCGTCTCTGCCGGGCCCTGCGGTCTCTCTGCGTTACGAGAGAAACCATAGCCACCTCGCTGCCGAATGTCTACTCCGGCCACCACAGATTTTCACGTGTGCGATGAGGAGGTAATCGGCCTCGAACGCCGGCGGTACATAGGAGCGCTTCGGGTTGAGCGCCTCAGCGACGGACACAGGAACGGACAGGGCCGGCGTCGCGAGGCTCAGAGAGGCCAGGGTGACCTGATGGGGCGATGAGCATCGCCGCTCCGATCATCCTGACGGACGGCACGGGCCTCGCCGTGTCGGTCGGCCCACCCACGGCCTCCCTCGGCGACGCGCGGGCCCGTACGCGGGATTTCCTCGACCGCCTGGTGCAGCCGTAGTCCGATCCCCCATCCCCGGCCCGGCGGCATCCCCACCGCACCCTCTACTCGGCGAGACAGGCGCGTCACCCACGAGGTCGTCCCCCAGCCGGCGCTTCTGGGCCCCGCAGGGACGGCACCGACCGTGCGGGGAGGCGCGCATGCGTTCGGTCAAGCCGATGCCGATCAGATACTCGTCCACGCGTCGAGAAAGGCCTTTCGCCGGGCCGGATCCGCTGATTTGTGGTCCGCGTGCAGGACCCGCCAGGCGGTGAGTTCGAGGTCCCGGAGCCATAGCTCGCCGATGACCTGCGTTTTGAGGTCGGGGAGGTGGTCGGACTCGGAGAGCGCCTGGCCGATGACCTCCCCCGCTGCGATGCGCTGGGGCGAGGTCATCTCGTCGACAGCCGAGAGGATCTGTCCGGCCAGACCGGTGCCTTCGCCCGCCAGCGAACTCAGGACGTAGTCCTTGATGTTGGCAGGCAGCAGGTAGAGGGACCC
Source organism: Streptomyces sp. NPDC048352 (assembly GCF_040651895.1). Lineage (NCBI taxonomy): Bacteria > Bacillati > Actinomycetota > Actinomycetes > Kitasatosporales > Streptomycetaceae > Streptomyces > Streptomyces sp. NPDC048352. The sequence goes on along the minus strand of NZ_JBEZKZ010000021.1, from coordinate 75,776 downwards.
CGAAGACCTCCACAGGTCCGACCAGAAGTGCTCCCCCGCCTCGGTGGGAGCGGGGAGTGCGGCCAGGAGTCCGAGGAGATGCGCGGTGGCCGCGTACCCGTCGGAGTGAGCCGATGCGACGACGGCGATGTCCGCGACGCGCTCCACGTCGATTCGGCCGGCCTCGAGGCGGGGGTCCAGTCCCAGCCGCTGTTCCAGCTGATGGGAAAGGGGGGCGGACGCGTGGGAACTGAACTCGGGAAGCATCGGCGGTCCTTGAGCGTAGGAGAGCGGAGAGGCCGGCTCATTCGGAAGCTCTGATCGTTCCCAGGGCCCGCCGAATTACACGAGTTCCACGGCCCCGCTTGGCGGAAGACAACGGCACCAACGGTTGGCGGACGCGAGAACTCCCCTGCGGTTGCCGAGGTGGTCGAACGGGCGGCCGCCCTGGCGGAGCCGATCAAGCCGAAGCTTCGAGGCTGGCTTCACGCCGGGATGGTCCCCGCATCGCCGGCTGCGGGCATCGCCCTCATCCGCCTGGCGAAGACACCGCAAGCCACCCTCGGCTGCAGCGTGTACGCCGTCACCACCCGGCAGGGTCGCGCCCTGGATCGGGAACGGGACCTTCATCCCCAGAAGCCGGCACGGGCGGGAGCCGCGGTCCATGGGGGGCCTTCCTCGATGCGGCACGCTCCGTGGAATTCCCATGACGGCATTCGAGAGAACGGGCCGAAGAAAGACGGGGCAGAACCACGCCGCGAGAAGAGCGGACACGGCTTGCGGAGATAGTGCCGCGCAGGCGTCAAGAAGGCCGGGTGAGCGGCGGACGACTTACAGGCGACAGTGGGGCCGGGCGGGCGCTGCGTGAGAACGTATAGACCGGGCCGGCCAGTGGAGTGGGTCGGCGCGAGGCGCGCTGCCCACCGGATCTCACGCTGAAACTTCGCGATGCGACGTGGAGTGTGAGGGTGTGAGGGGGGGAAAACGAGCTGGGGCCCGCACTCCAAAGTGCGGGCCCCAGCTACGTATACGCGTCAGCGTCAGGCGGGAACGATGTTCTCGGCCTGCGGGCCCTTCTGGCCCTGCGTGACGTCGAAGTTCACCTTCTGGCCTTCCTGAAGCTCGCGGAAGCCGGAGGAGGCGATGTTCGAGTAGTGAGCGAAGACGTCAGCGCCGCCACCCTCCTGCTCGATGAAGCCAAAACCCTTTTCCGCGTTGAACCACTTCACGGTGCCAGATGCCATATTGATCTCCCTTGGGGCAGTGCCCGGAATCACACTGTGCGGTTCCGGAGTCGCCGCGTTGATTGCCCCGACCGGAAAATCGGCGGAAATACAAAGCGTTTCCAGCGGGCGAGGCCAGCAGGGGAAGCGCTTGAATTTTTGCGAACCAAGACTGCAACTGGGAACGACAGTAGCACGTCGGAGCGGCCGCCGCAGGTAAGGTCATTTACTCAGCCCCCGGCGATAAAAACCCTTCGCCTTATGCGCGGCAAATTCTCACCCAACGGTCACAGATTTTGCGCACGGAACGCATGCCGCGCGGTGGGGCGGGCCACCGTCCGGGACCGGTCCCTCAGGTTGCCGGGAGCGATGCGTCGGCGAGGTTGGCGCCGGTCGCGGCGTCCCGTTCGGTCGGGGCGGTGCCGTGCCAGTCCAGGCACATGACGGTCGCGTCGTCCTCCAGATGCCCGTTTCCGGCATCGACGATCGCCCCGATGAGGGTGCGCGCGGCTTCCCGGGGATGCAGGTCGCGGGTGCGGACGATGAGCTGGGACAGGTCCACGGCGTCGGCGTTGCGTTCCAGTATGCCGTCCGTCAACATCACCAGGCGGTCGCCGGGCCGCAGGTCCAGTGACTGCACCCGATAGTCACGCGGGCTGAGGATGCCGAACGGCAAATCGACTTCCGGAACGATCCGGGTCACTTCGCCGTCGCGCATCCGCAGCGGCCAGGGGTGTCCGGCGTTGATGAACTCGGTGGCGCCGTCGAGCAGGCTGATCCGCAGCAGCTGACCGGTCACGTAGCCCTCGCGGCCGTGCTCGCGCATGGCCAGGTCGGCCTGTCGGGCCTGCTCCCGCAAGCCCTCGCCGGCCCGCCGGGCCCGGCGCAGGGCTCCCACCACCAGGGTGGCGAGCAAGGAGGCGGCGACGTCATGCCCCATGGCGTCGGTGACGGACAGCTGGACGGTGTCCCGGTCGACCACGTAGTCGAAGGTATCCCCTCCCACGTGGTCGGCCGGCTCCAGCGCCCCGGCCACCGCGAACTGCGCGGCCTCGCACGCCAGCGACGCAGGGAGCAGCCGGTGCTGGATCTCGGCGGCCAGGTTGAGCGGGCGCGTACGCCGGCCCCATTGGTAGACGTCGGTGAAGGAGCGGTTCGCGATGACGATGTAGGCCAGCGCGTGCGCCGTCTCACCGATCTGCCGCATCACGTCCTCGTCCGGCGGCGCGGGCAGGAACAGTTCCAGGAGTCCGATGGCGTCCCCGCGGTTGGTCACCGGAGCGACCACCCGTACCGGCGTCGCCGGGCCTTCGTCCTGCGTGCTCGGGCGCTGGCTGCGGATCACGTCGTCGTACAGCGTGCCCCGCAGCGTGATGCGCCGGGCGCGCTCACCCGTCTCGACGCTGCCCGCGGCGCCCAGCCGTACGACCGAGCTCCCCGTGAAGTCGGTGATCAGGAAGGACACCGACACCGCCCCGAGATGGTCCTTGAGCATGCGCGCGACCACATCAAGGGATTCCACGGGCGGCGCGGCCTCCGCCGCCTCCAGCATCCCCGCGAGCGTCATCCCCTCACGGACGGGATCACCCTCCACGCGGAAACCAGAATCAGGCGCACCGCTCCCGTCCGGCTCTCCTGCGATCACAGACCCTCCATCCGAAGCGATAGCGCGCTCACCAGTCAGCCGCCCTTGCGACACACGGCGCCCGTCCCGGCGAGCGTAGTGGGGTGACCAGGCGGTGCTCACCGATCGCGCGCAGGAAGCTTCGGGTGGTGCCGAGCAGCGCGGCGGCCCGGATCCTGCTACACCGTCTGCCGGCCCTGATGCTGCGCCGGCCTTCTGTTTCCGCCGACCCGACCTGAGCTCTTCGGGAGTGCGGGGATCGCGGACGCGTGACCGGAGTGGGCGGTCGAAGAACGCGTCAGCTGGCCCGAAGGCCGACCGCGAGCGTCAGTTCAAGGACCCGGCGCGGGGACCCGAGGTCCGGAAACAGCTCCCGCAGTTGCGACATCCGGTAGCGGACGGTCTGGGGGTGGACGAACAACGACGCCGCCATCTCGTTCCGCTTGCCCTGGTGCAGCAGCCACGCCCACAACGTCTCCTCGAGCCGTCGCGCGGTCGCGACGGGCAGGCTCCGCAACGGTGCGAGGGCTCGGGTACGCAGATCTGCGAACGCGTCCGCGTCGGCGCTCAGTACCAGCTCGGGCAGGTGTTCCTCGGTGTCGCGGATATCAGGCGAGAGGGCGCGCGCGCGTACGGCTCGTGCGTACGAGGCGGACGCACGCATCCATGGCCGGGCCGGGCCGACCACGGTGGTGTGGTCGGGCAGCTGCCTCAGGAGATGTGCTCGGTCGGCATCGGGGACGAGCAGCACGCCGGAGGCGTCCGGCAGGTCGTCGAGGACGAGGGTGCCCGGGTCGAGCGTGCGGTAGGCCGGCCGGGCCTGGGCGGCGGGCAGCAGGACCGCGGTCAGCGAAACCGGAGGCTGCCATCCGGCGCGTCCGGCAGCGGCGAGGAGCACGTCCGGGCTCGCGCCGGAGAGGAGGTCGCGGGCCAGTTGTTCCAGGTGGCGCTCGTGGGCCCGGCCCCGCGCGGCGAGTTCGTCGGCGTGGCCCGCGGCGCTCGCGGCGGAGAGCTCGTCGATGTAGGCGAAGGTCAGCTCGGCGAACTTGGCGACCTGGGCGGCGGGCAGGCCTGCGGGTACGGCACGTGCGGCCAGGCCTCTCCAGGCCACGCGGGCGCCGACGCGGTAGGCGCTGAGCAGGGCGTCCATCGAACGGCCGTCGCGGACCTCGCCGCGGCCCAGCTCGTAGGCCGCGTCGCCGGCGTCGCCGCCCGTGGCGTTCCCGCTCGCGAGGTCGAGGTAGAGGCCCAGGGCGGTGCGGACGGCTCGGCGGATGGTGGCACCCATGCGGCCCGAAAGGGCGTTGGCGTAGGGCGGGACCTCGTCGATGATCGCCTGGACGATCTCGTCGGCGGTGGTCTTCAGCGCGGCCCGAAGCGCGTTGACCGTCGTCTCATCCAGGACCAGTTCGCCGGCCCTCCGGACTGCATGCCCCACTTTTTGTTCCTTGCGAACAATTCAGCCGATCATTTTCACGTCTTGCGGACAGGACTTTACCCCCTGAAGCACATCAAGCTGGGGTCATGACGAGTGCAGCCCTCGGCAGTAGGGCGTGGAAACTGCTGGAGATGGTCACGACGCCGCTGCTGCCGTCGGACTACCTCGACCTGGTCAGCCCGCTGCGTGCGGGCGCTGACCTGCGGGGGCGCATCGAGGCCGTGCACCCCGAGACGGCCGACGCCGCCACCCTCGTGATCAGGCCGGGACGGGGCTGGCGCGGTCACACGGCCGGCCAGTACGTGCGGATCGGGGTCGATGTCGACGGGGTGCGCCTGTGGCGTGCCTACTCGCTCACCTCGCCGACGAACCGCCAGGACGGCCGCATCACGATCACCGTGAAGGCGATCCCGGACGGCAAGGTCAGCAATCACCTGGTCCGCAGCGCGAAACCGGGCACGCTGATCCAGCTCGACCAGGCGGCCGGTGACTTCGTACTGCCCCAGGCCAGGCCCGCCAAGGTGCTCTTCCTGACGGCCGGCAGCGGCATCACGCCGGTGATGGGCATGCTGCGCGACACCGAGTTCGACGACGTCGTCATGGTCCACTCCGCGCCACGGCCGCACGACGTGATCTTCCGCGAGGATCTGCACGACCTGGTCGCGGAGAAGAGGCTGCGGCTCACCGAGCTGCACACCGACACGGACGGCACGCTCGACGTCGCACGTCTCGGCGAACTCGTGCCCGACTGGGCCGAGCGCGAGACCTGGGCTTGCGGGCCCGCGGGCCTGCTCGACGCCGCCGAAGATCACTGGAGCGAGCACGGCGTCCAGGAGCGCCTGCACACCGAACGCTTCCGCCCCGGCATCGTCGTCGCCGGCGACGGTGGCCGGGTCACGTTCAGCACCACCGGCAAGACCGTCGACGCGGACGGCGCCACGCCGCTGCTGGACGTCGGCGAGGAGGCCGGTGTACTCATGCCGTCCGGGTGCCGCATGGGCATCTGCTTCGGCTGCGTCACACCGCTCAAGGCGGGCGCCGTCCGCGACCTGCGCACCGGTGAGATCACCGAAGCCGAGCCGGGCGTCCTCATCCAGACCTGCGTGTCCGCCGCGGCGGGCCCCTGCGACATCGAACGATAGGAGCACATTGACCGCCATCGACCCCACCGCCCACCTGACCGCGGAGCAGATCGAGGAACTCGGCCGCGAACTGGACGCGATCCGCGAGGAGGTGATCGCCGGCCGGGGCGAGAAGGACGCCGCCTACATCCGCAAGGTCATCGCGGCGCAGCGCAAGCTCGAGCTGGCCAGCAGGGGCGTGCTGTTGTTCTCGTTCTTCCCGCCCGCGTGGCTGATCGGCACCGCCGGTCTGTCCGTGGCGAAGATCATGGACAACATGGAGATCGGCCACAACATCCTGCACGGCCAGTGGGACTGGATGCGGGACCCGAAGATCCACTCCACCACCTGGGACTGGGACCACGTCTCGCCGGCCGAGCAGTGGAAGCACTCGCACAATGAGCTGCACCACACGTACACCAACGTGATCGGCAAGGACAACGACCTCGGCTACGGCATCATGCGCGTCGACGAGGACCAGAAGTGGCACCCGTTCCACCTCGGCCAGCCGCTGTGGAACTTCATCAACGCCTGCTTCTTCGAGTACGGCATCGCCGCCTACGACCTGGAACTCGGCAAGAACCTGCCCAAGCACCGCCGCAAGAACCCGGAGTTCCGCGCGCGGGCCAGGGCCGTGGGCCGCAAGATCCGCAAACAGGTGCTCAAGGACTACGTGATCCACCCGCTGCTGTCGGGCCCGTCGTTCCTCACCACGCTCGCCGCCACGTTCACCGCGAATCTGGTCCGCAACATCTGGACCCACTCGGTGATCATGTGCGGGCACTTCCCCGAGGGCGTGCAGGTCTTCGAGCGCCGGTCGATCAATGGCGAGACGCGCGGCCAGTGGTACCTGCGCCAGATGATGGGCTCGGCGAACATCAGCGGCAGCAAGGCCATGCACTTCATGACCGGCAACCTGTCGCACCAGATCGAGCACCACCTGTTCCCCGACCTGCCGAGCAACCGGTATGCCGAGGTCGCGGTGAAGGTGCGCGCGTTGTTCGAGAAGTACGAGCTGGAGTACGTCACCGGGCCGCTGCCCAAGCAGGTCTTCTCCGCGTGGCACAAGGTCTTCCGGCTCTCGCTGCCGAACAGGAAATCCACGGCCAAGGCGCCGGACCGCGACCAGGAACTCGTCGCAGCCTGATTCCCGCTACCGGTTCGGATCCGTCGCCCGCCCCGGCGGGTCAGAGGCCCTTTGCCACCGGCTCCAGGATCGCCACGCACTCCACGTGGTGCGTCATCGGGAAGAGGTCGAAGACGCGGAGCGTGCGGACCTTGTAGCCGTTCTCCGCGAAGTACGCCAGGTCGCGTGCCAGGGCCGCCGGGTCGCAGGCCACGTAGGCGATGCGGCGGGCCGAGAGGCTCGCGATGTGGCGGACCGTCTGCTTGCCGGCGCCCGCGCGGGGCGGGTCCAGGACGACCAGGTCGCACTCCGTGATGCCGGTGCGCGGGAGGGCGCTGTCGACCTTGCCCTGCTCGATGCGGACCCGCGGGAAGTCCGCCAGGTTGTGGCGGGCGTCCTCCACCGCGCGCTTGCCCGACTCGATGCCGAGGACGGCCCCCGTCTCCCCCAGGCGCTCCGCCAGCGCGCCCGCGAAGATGCCGACGCCGCAGTACAGGTCGAGGGCCATCTCGCCCTTGCGCGGCATCAGGCCCTGCATGACGGCCTTGATCAGCGTGTCGGCGGCCTGCGGGTGGACCTGCCAGAAGCCGCCCATGCCGACCCGGTACGTACGGCCGTCCGCCCGCTCGCGGACGAAGGGGCGGCCGTGGACGCGGTGGACGCCGCCGTCCTTCTCCTCGACCCGGAGCACCGACACCGGCTTGTCCAGCTCCACCAGGGGCAGGCGGCCGCCGGGGCGGGGGGTCAGGACGACCTGGCGGTCGCCGGAGCCGGAGGCGGCGATCGCCTCGACCGTCGCCATCTGGGGCCAGTCCTGCTTCTCGATGCCGAGCTCCGAGACGCCCTCGGCGGCGATCATGCAGTGGTCGATCGGCTCGATGTCGTGCGAGCGGTGCTTGCGCAGGCCCGCGCGGCCGGTCTCGTCGATGGCGTACTGGACGCGGGTGCGCCACTGGGGGACCTGGCCCGCCGGCAGCTTGTCGCCCTCGGCCGGCATGACGGTGCCGTCCCAGCCGGCCTCCTCCGGGGTGAGACCGGCGAGCCGCTTCAGCTGCTCGGCGACGACCTCGCCCTTGAGCCGGCGCTGGGCGCCCGGCTTGGCGTGCTGCCAGTCGCAGCCGCCGCACTTGCCGGGGCCGGCGTACGGGCAGGGGGCCTCGACGCGGTCCTTGGAGGCCGTCAGGACCGTGACCGCGTCTGCGCGCAGGAAGCGGGAGTCCGTCTCGCCCTCGGTCACGCGGGCGACGACCTTCTCGCCGGGCAGGGTGTGGCGGACGAACAGGACGCGCCCCTCGGCGGTGCGGGCGATGCAGTGGCCGCCGTGCGCGACGGGACCGACCTCGACCTCGTACTCCTCCCCGACCAGTGACTGCTTCTCGTTCTGCTCGGTCATGGTGAGGGGGCTCCAAGGATCAAGGAAAGGAAAACGGCCGGAGGACCGACCCACCAGTTTACGTGGATCTCCTCCGGCCGTTCACCACCAGGACTACTTGCCCGCCGGGTCCTTCGGACGCTGCCGCGGCGTGTCCACGGGTCCGCGGCGCACGGCGCCCGGAGCGTTCCACTCCTGGCGCTTCTTCGCCCGCCGCTTGGCGAGCTCCGAGGACTCCAGCTGGTAGGGCACCGAGGTGACCATCACGCCGGGCGTGAACAGCAGCCGGCCCTTGAGGCGCAGCGCGCTCTGGTTGTGCAGCAGGTGCTCGTACCAGCGTCCGACGACGTATTCGGGGATGTAGACGCTGACCGCGTCGCGCGGGTTCTCGCTGCGCAGCCCCTTCACGTACTCGACCACCGGCCGGGTGATCTCGCGGTACGGCGAGTCGAGGATCTTCAGCGGGACGTTGATCCCGCGCCGCTCCCACTCGGCCCGCAGCGCCTTGGTCTCGGCCGGGTCGACGCTGATGCTGAGCGCTTCCAGGGTGTCCGAGCGGGTCAGCTTGGCGAAGGCCAGGGCGCGCAGCGTCGGCTTGTGGACCTTGGAGACCAGGACGATGGAGTGGACCCGGGAGGGCCGCACGCTGTCGTCGCTGGGGCCTTCGTCGGCGGCGATCTCGGCGGCGACCCGGTCGTAGTGCTTCCGGATCGCGGTCATCGTGCCGTAGAAGATCAGCATGCCCAGCAGGGCGACCCAGGCGCCGTGCGTGAACTTGGTGGCCAGTACGACGACCAGCACCATGCCGGTGAAGAAGGCGCCGAAGGTGTTGATGGCCCGCGAGCGGATCATCCGGCGCCGGGCGGCCTGGTCGCGCTCGGCCTTCAGGTGGCGGTTCCAGTGCCGGACCATGCCGATCTGGCTGAGCGTGAAGGAGACGAACACGCCGACGATGTAGAGCTGGATCAGCTTGGTGGAGTCGGCGTCGTAGATCCACACCAGCAGTATGGCGGCGCCCGCGAGGAGCACGATGCCGTTGGAGAAGGCGAGCCGGTCGCCGCGGGTGTGCAGCTGGCGCGGCAGGTAGCGGTCCTGGGCGAGGATCGAGCCGAGCAGCGGGAAGCCGTTGTAGGCGGTGTTCGCGGCCAGGAACAGGACGAGGGCGGTGGCGGTCGCGAGGATGATGAACAGGAAGCTGCCGTTGCCGAAGACGGCCTCGGCGACCTGGGAGATCACGGGGTGCTGGACGAATCCCTCGCCGACCGGGACGCCGTCGTTCAGCAGGTTGGTGGCGGGGGCCTCGGCCATCTTCACGTCGGTGGCCATGGCCAGCCCGATGATCCCGCAGAACATGGTGACCGCCAGGCCGCCCATGAGGGCCAGCGTGGTGGCGGCGTTCTTGCTCTTGGGCTTGCGGAAGGCCGGTACGCCGTTGCTGATCGCCTCGACACCGGTCAGGGCGGCACAGCCGGAGGAGAACGCCCTCAGCAGCAGGAAGACCAGCGCGAAGCCGGCCAGCCCCTGGTGCTCGGCCTTGATCTCCAGGCCGGCGGTCGGCGCCTCCATCGAGTCGCCCATCACGAGGCCGCGCCAGGCGCCCCAGGCGATCATCACGAACACGGCGCCGACGAACACGTACGTCGGGATGGCGAAGAGCTTCCCGGATTCCTTCACACCGCGCAGATTCATCAGCGTGAGCAGCAGAATCATGACGATCGCCGAGAGCACCTTGTGCTCGATGACGAAATCGACGGCGGAGCCGAGATTCTCGACGCCGGAGGAAATGGAGACGGCGACGGTGAGGACGTAGTCGACGAGCAGGGCGCTCGCGACGGTCAGGCCGGCCTGGGGTCCGAGGTTGGTGTTGGCCACCTCGTAGTCGCCGCCGCCGCTCGGGTAGGCGTGGACGTTCTGCCGGTAGGAGGCGACCACGGTGAACATCAGCACGACGACCGCGACCGCGATCCAGGGGCTGAAGTGGTACGCCGACACACCCGCGATGGACAGGACCAGCAGCACCTCGCCGGGCGCATATGCCACCGAGGAGAGGGGGTCGGATGCGAACACGGGAAGGGCGATCCGCTTGGGGAGGAGCGTTTCCCCGAGGCGGTCGCTGCGCAGCGCCCGGCCGATCAGGATCCGTTTGGGCACGTCGGTCAGTTTGGACACGCAGAGGATCGTAAGCGTTCGAAATGTGCCTGACGAACCCCCCACCCCCGATCCGCACCAATGCGCCGCCAATGAAGCACCGGCTGGACCCCAAAGGGCCACACTGGTGACCGCCCGTGTGTAGCTTGGGCCATGGTCTGAGACCCTGATTAGCCAGAGCATGCAATGAGGCTGGAAACCAGCGAGCCGCTGTCAGCCGGAAGGACGGCCGTGCACATCGTCATTATGGGCTGCGGAAGGGTGGGCTCCGCCCTCGCGCAGACCCTGGAACAGCAGGGGCATACGGTCGCCGTGGTCGACCAGGACCCCACCGCATTCCGCCGGCTCGGGGCCTCCTTCGGCGGCCGCCGCGTCACCGGTGTCGGCTTCGACCAGGACACGCTCCGCGAGGCGGGGATCGAGGAGGCGGGGGCCTTCGCCGCCGTCAGCAGTGGTGACAATTCCAACATCATCGCCGCCCGCGTGGCCCGCGAGATGTTCGGCGTGGAGAACGTCGCCGCCCGCATCTACGACCCCAAGCGCGCCGAGGTGTACCAGCGCCTCGGGATCCCCACCGTCGCGACCGTGCGGTGGACCGCCGACCAGATGCTGCGCCGGCTGCTCCCCTCGGGCTCGGAGCCGCTGTGGCGCGACCCGAGCGGCGGGGTGCAGCTCGCGGAGGTGCACACCTCCCCGGCCTGGATCGGGCACAAGGTCAGCACGCTGCAGGAGGAGACCGGCGTCCGCGTCGCGTTCCTCACCCGCCTGGGCGAGGCGACGCTGCCGACTTCGCAGACCGTCCTCCAGGAGGGCGACCTCGTCCACGTGATGATGCGCACGGACGAGATCGACAAGGTCGAGGCGGCCTTCGCCGAGGGCCCCGAGGAGGCACACGCATGAGGGTCGCGATCGCCGGAGCCGGGGCCGTGGGCCGCTCCATCGCGGGTGAGCTGCTGGAGAACGGCCACGAGGTGCTGCTCGTGGACAAGGCGCCGACCGCCATCTCGGTGGAGCGGGTGCCGCAGGCGGAGTGGCTGCTGGCCGACGCCTGCGAGATCACCTCGCTCGACGAGGCGGCACTGCAGCGCTGCAACGTGGTCATCGCCGCGACGGGCGACGACAAGGTCAACCTGGTCGTCTCGCTGCTCGCGAAGACCGAGTACGGGGTGCCCCGGGTGGTGGCCCGGGTGAACAACCCGAAGAACGAGTGGCTCTTCAACGAGTCCTGGGGCGTCGACGTCGCGGTGTCCACGCCGCGCCTGATGTCGGCGCTGGTCGAGGAGGCCGTCAGCGTCGGCGACCTGGTGCGGCTGCTGCGCTTCAGCCACGGCGACGCCAACCTGGTCGAGCTGACCCTGTCGGCCGACTCCTCGGTCGCCGGCACCCAGATCAGCGAGATCTCCTGGCCGGAGGACACCTCCCTGGTCACGATCATCCGGGGCAACCGCGTGCTCACCCCGCACGGCGAGGAGACGCTGGAGCCGGGCGACGAGCTCCTCTTCGTGGCCGCCCAGGCCCGCGAGGAGCAGCTGGAGGACCTCCTCCAGGCCCGCCACTAGGCCGCGGGCACGCGCTCAAGGGCGGACGTGAAGGGGCGGGGTGGCCTGGTGGTCACCCCGCCCCTTCACGTCACGGACGCCGGCGCGGCCCGGTCCCGCCGCTCAGGCCTTCTTCTCCCGGGCGGCCAGCTCCTCGGCCTCGTACTCGGCGATCACGTCGATCGGCGGCGGCGCCTTCGCCAGGAAGACCCAGGTGAAGTACACGGCCAGCACCATCGGCGGCAGCTTCAGCGCGATCAGCACCCAGCCCAGCTGCGTCTCGTCACCCCACCAGTACAGCGGGAAGAGGATCGCGTACTTCGCCAGGAAGACGAGCCCCCAGGCCAGGCTCGCCTTGGTGTACGCCTTCTTGCGCCCCGGGTTGCGGGTGCGCCAGGACAGGTTCTCCTTGAACACCGGCCCCAGGATCACCCCCAGCAGCGGGAACCCCACCAGCGCCGAGACCGTGAAGGCCACGCCCAGGCCGACCCCGTAGATCATGCCGGGCAGGTAGAAGCCCTTGGCGCTGCCCGTGAAGAGGGCGAAGGCCACGCCCACGCCGACGCCGAAGACCCCGCTGAAGGCGTGCTTCACGGTGTCCTTGCGCAGCAGCCGCACGATCACCAGCAGGACCGCGACCACGCCCGCCGCGACGGCGGACATCTTCACGTCCTTGTTGATGGTGTAGATCATGACGAAGAGCAGGCCGGGGAGCATCGTCTCCAAGGTGCCCCGGATGCCGCCGAAGGCGTCGAAGAGCGCCGCCTGCGTGACCGCCTTCTGGTCGTCGGCGGGTGCGGCGCCGGGGTCCGGCGTGGTCGGTTTGTCGAGTGACGTCACCGGTCAGTGCTCCTGTCCGAGCGGTCGGAGTTCGTACTTCGGGTTGAAGAGCACCCGGCGCCCGTGGCTCATCGAGATGCGGCCCGAAGCGATCATGCGCCGCCCGGGCTCGATTCCCACGATCGAGCGACGCCCGAGCCAGACCACGTCCAGCGGGGCCGAGCCGTCGAACAGCTCGGCCTCCAGGGCGGGCACCCCGGCCCGCGGCCGCAGGGTGACGGTGCGGAGGGTTCCGGTCACCTTCACGATCTGGCGGTCGTGGCAGTCGCAGATCCGCGTGCACCCCGCGGCTTCTGCGTCCTCCTGCAGTTCCGCCGAATGCAGCTCCTCCTGGGAGGTGGACAGCCGCTCTATCATCCGGCGGAACCGGCCCGCCGGCCTGGCCGGTTTCGCGGGCTTCTCGGGACGCGGTTCAGCACTCATACAGGAAGCCTACCGGCGCCCCGGCCGCCTCTCGAAGCCCCGCTACCGCTCGAAGCGGTACCCCATGCCCGGTTCGGTGATGAAGTGCCGGGGGTGCGAGGGGTCCGCCTCCAGCTTGCGGCGCAGCTGGGCCATGTAGACGCGCAGGTAGTTGGTCTCCTTGCCGTAGGCGGGCCCCCAGACCTCCCGCAGCAGCTGCTTCTGGCTGACCAGCCTGCCGCCGCCCCGCACCAGCACCTCCAGCAGGTGCCACTCGGTGGGGGTGAGGCGTACGTCGCGCCCCTCGCGCACCGCCTTCTTGGCGGCGAGGTCCACCGTGAAGCCCTCGGTCTCCACGAGCACCTCGTCCCCGCCCGTCCCGGTGGCGGGCTCCGCCCGGCGGACCGCGGCGCGCAGCCGGGCCAGGAGCTCGTCCATGCCGAAGGGCTTGGTGACGTAGTCGTCGGCGCCGGCGTCGAGCGCCTCGACCTTCTCGTCGGAGCTGTGGCGGGCCGAGAGCACCAGGATCGGCACCCGCGTCCAGCCGCGGAGCCCCCTGATCACCTCGACGCCGTCCATGTCGGGCAGGCCGAGGTCGAGGACGACCACGTCGGGGTGGCGGGCGGCCGCGAGCTCCAGGGCGCCCGCCCCGTCGCCGGCCGCGTCGACCTCGTACGCGCGCGCCCTGAGGTTGATCACGAGGGCTCGGACGATCTGCGGCTCGTCGTCCACCACGAGCACCCGGGTCATCGGGGACCTGCTTCCTGTCGTGCGGGGAGCTCCCCGGCTTCCGTCGGTCCCCGCTCCGGGTTCCGCGTTCCCTCCGCGCCGCCGGGCTCCTCCTGCGGGCGGCCGCGGGTCGCCGCGCGCAGGCAGAGCACCATCGTCAGCCCGCCCCCGGGCGTGTCCTCGGCGGCGAGGGTGGCGTCCATGGACTCGGCGAAGCCCCGGGCCACCGCCAGCCCCAAGCCGACGCCGGCGCCGCGCGGGGCGTCGCCGTGCCGCTGGAACGGGGCGAATATCCGCTCCTTGGCCTCGTCGGGGACCCCGGGGCCGCGGTCGACGACGCGCACCTCGACCCGGTCGCCGAGGACGCTGGCGGCGACCAGGACCCGCTGCCCGGGAGGGCTGTACTTGACGGCGTTCTCCACCACGTTGGCCACGGCCCGCTCCAGCAGCCCCGGGTCCGCCGCCACCATCGGCAGGGTTTCCGGCACGTCCAGCAGCACGCTGTCCTCCGGTACGCCGCCCAGCGCCACCGGGACCACCTCGTCGAGGTCGACCTCCCGGATCAGGGGCGTCACGCTGCCGGTGCGGAGCCGGGACATGTCCAGCAGGTTGCCGACCAGGTGGTCGAGCCGGTCGGCGCCCTCCTCGATGCCGGCCAGGAGCTCGGCCCGGTCCTCCTCGGACCAGTCCACGTCGTCGGAGCGCAGGGAGCTGACAGAGGCCTTGATGGAGGCCAGGGGCGTACGCAGGTCATGGCTGACGGCAGCCAGCAGGGCGGTCCGGATCCGGTTGCCCTCGGCCAGCCGGCGGGCCTCCTCCGCCTCCCCCACGAGCCGCTGCCGGTCCAGCACCACGGCGGCCTGGGCGGCGAAGGCGCCGAGCACCCGGCGGTCCTCGGCGGGCAGCACCCGCCCGGACAGGGCCAGGGCCATGTGGTCGCCGATCGGCATGTCCACGTCGGCGTCCTCGGGCCGCGCCGCCGGGCGGGGCCCGACGCTGCCGGCCCGGGTCCACGGCTCCGCCCCGCCCGCCCGCTCCAGCAGGGCCACCGACTCCATCGCGAAGGTCTCGCGCACCCGCTCCAGCAGCGCGTCCAGGGCCGCCTCCCCGCGCAGCACGCTCCCGGCCAGGAAGGAGAGGACCTCGGACTCGGCCCGCAGCCGGGCGGCCTGGTGCGTGCGCCGGGCCGCCAGGTCCACCACCGAGGCCACCGCGACGGCGACGCCGAAGAACACGGCGATGGCCATGATGTTCCGGGGGTCGGAGACGGTGAGGCGGTGCAGCGGCGGGGCGAAGAAGTAGTTCAGCAGCAGCGACCCGGAGGCCGCCGAGGCCAGCGCCGGCCACAGCCCGCCCAGCAGCGCGGCGGCGACCGTCAGCGCCAGGAAGAGCAGCATGTCGTTGGCGAGGCCGGGATCGGTGTCGATGTGCGTCAGCAGCGCGCACAGCAGCACGGGCAGGACCACCCCGGCCACCCAGCCGGCCGCGATCCTGGTCCGGCCGAGCCGGGCCGCCGAGCGGACCCCGGGCAGCCCCCGCCCCCGGGCGACCTCCTCGTGGGTGACGATGTGCACGTCGAGGTCGGGGCCCGAGTCGCGGGCGACGGTGGCGCCCACCCCGGGCCCCAGGACGTACTGCCAGGCCTTGCGGCGGCTGGAGCCCAGGACGATCTGGGTCGCGTTGACCCCGCGGGCGAAGGCGAGGAGCGCCTCGGGGACGCGGTCGCCGATCACATGGTGAAACGTTCCGCCAAGATCCTCGACCAGGGTCCGCTGCACCGCGAGCTCCTTGGGGGTGGCCGAGGTCAGCCCGTCGCTGCGGGCGATGTACACGGCGAGGACCTCGCTGCCGGAGCCCTTGGCGGCCATCCGGGCGGCCCGGCGGATCAGGGTGCGGCCCTCGGGCCCGCCGGTCAGGCCCACGACGATCCGTTCGCGGGCCTGCCAGGTCGAGCGGATGCCGTGCTCGCCCCGGTACTGCTGGAGGTGCTCGTCGGCCCGGTCGGCGACCCACAGGAGCGCCAGCTCCCGCAGCGCGGTCAGGTTGCCGGGCCGGAAGTAGTGGGACAGGGCCGCGTCGACCTTGTCCGGCCGGTAGACGTTGCCGTGCGCCATGCGCCGGCGCAGCGCCTGCGGGGACATGTCGACCAGCTCGATCTGGTCGGCCCGCCGCACCACCTCGTCCGGCACGGTCTCGCGCGGGCGCACCCCGGTGATCGTCTCCACCACGTCCCCGAGGGACTCCAGGTGCTGGATGTTGACGGTGGACACCACGTCGATCCCGGCCCGCAGCAGCTCCTCGACGTCCTGCCAGCGCTTGGCGTTGCGCGAGCCGGGGGCGTTGGTGTGCGCGAGCTCGTCGACCAGGGCCACGGCCGGGCGCCGGGCGAGCACGCCGTCCACGTCCATCTCGGAGAAGGCGGCGCCCCGGTCGGACAGAGGCCGCCCGGGTACCCGTTCCAGGCCGTGCAGCACCGCCTCGGTACGCGGCCGCCCGTGGTGCTCGACGAAGCCGACGACGCAGTCGGTGCCCCGCTCCACCCGGCGGTGGCCCTCCGCGAGCATGGCGTACGTCTTGCCCACCCCGGGGGCCGCGCCGAGATAGATCCTTAGCCTGCCGCGTCCCATGCGCTCATTCTCGGGGACGTTCCCGCCGTTCCCGTGCGGAAAGGGCGCCTGACGGACATCCCTGACGCATCCCTGACGCGGTCCTCCGCCCGCCGGGCGCGCCGAAGCCGGCGCGCCCCGCCCGCGAACGGAACGGGGCCCACCGGCGAGCCGCCCTGCGGCGTCAGCGGACCTCGGTGATCTCCGGGCCCCGCTCGAGCTGTCCCATGCCGCCGGAGAAGCGCGAGCCCTCCTGGTCCTCGGCCGTCTGCACGCCGTCCGGCACCATCTGCGCGTCGTTCGGCAGCTTCAGGACGATCGGGTCGCGCGGGGCCATGGGGCCGTCGCCGCGGACGACGACGGTGTCCCGGAAGATCTGCTCCAGCACACCGGCCGCCTCGGGGCGCACCGCGCCCTGGCCGGAGATGACGCCGCGCAGGAACCAGCGCGGGCCGTCGACGCCGACGAAGCGCACCAGCTGGGCGCCGGTCTGTCCGTCGGGCAGCGGTACGGGGACCTGCGCGCGCAGCTCCCAGCCCAGCGCACCGTCGACCTCGTCGATGATGCCGCCCTGCTGGGTGATGCCCGAGGCGATCTCGTCGCGGACCTCGCCCCAGATGCCCTCCTTCTTGGGGGCGGCGAAGGCCTGCAGCTGCACGGCGCTGTCGCCGAGGACCACGGTGGCCGCCACGATCGCGTCACCGGCGACCTCGACGCGCAGTTCCATGCCCTCGACACCGGGTACGAGGATGCCGCCCAGGTCGACCCGGCCGTCAGCCGGGTTGCCGAGCACCTCGGAGACGTCCCACGGGCCGTCGGGCCGCGGGGCGGGGGGCAGGTTCAGCCGGCGCGGTGCGGCGGTTTCCTCGCCGCCGTCCCGCTCGTCGGCAGCCACGCCGTTCGCGACCTGCTCGGCCGCGCCGCCGTCGTTGGCGGAGTCGTTCTTCTTGCGACGTCCGAACACGTCACTGTCCTTCCCGGTCGGATACGACCGAAGCGTAGCCATTCCCACCCTGCTGCTGACCAGCCCCGGATCCGGCCACGGCCGCATGACCGCCGGTGGAGCCGAACCCCCCGTCGGCCCGGGCCGAGCCGGGAAGTTCCGCGACCTCGTGGAAGCGCACCTTCTCGACCCGCTGGACAACCAGCTGGGCAATGCGGTCGAAGCGCTCGAACCGGACGCTCTCGCGCGGGTCGAGATTGACCACGATCACCTTGATCTCCCCACGGTACCCGGCATCCACCGTCCCCGGGGCATTCACGAGCGCGAGCCCGCAGCGGGCGGCCAGGCCCGAGCGCGGGTGCACGAACGCCGCGTACCCGTCGGGCAGGGCGATGGAGACTCCGGTGGGCAGCACGGCCCGCTCCCCCGGCTCCAGCTCGGCGGCCACGGTGGTCACCAGGTCGCACCCGGCGTCGCCGGGGTGGCCGTAGGCGGGGATGGGCACGTCGGGGTCGACGCGGCGGATCAGCACGTCGACGTCATGACGGGCGGCTTGGCTGTTCTGGGACATCAGGGGTTCACCTCGAAGGCGCGTGCGCGCCTGACCTGGTCCGGGTCGGACATCGCCGCCCGGATCTCCTCGGGCCGACCGTTGTCGATGAAGTGGTCGACCTTCACCTCGATGAAGAGCGCGTCGGCGCGGACGGCGACGGGGCCGTCCGGGCCGCCTATCCGGCCCACCGCCGTGGAGTAGATCTTCCGGCCCGCGACGGCCGTGACCTCCGCCTCCAGGTACAGGACGGTGTCCACGGGGACGGGCCGCACGAAGTCGGTCTCCAGCCGGCCGGTCACCGCTATGACGCGCAGCAGCCAGTTCAGGGAACCGAGCGTCTCGTCGAGCGCGGTGGCCAGCACGCCGCCGTGGGCGAGGCCGGGTGCTCCCTGGTGGGCGGGCTTGACGGTGAACTCCGCGGTGATGCGTACGCCCTCGCCCGCGCGGGCCTCCAGGTGGAGGCCGTGCGGCTGGCCGCCGCCGCAGCCGAAACAGTGCTCGTAGTGCGCGCCGAGCAGCTCCCCGGGCGCCGGGGCGTCGGGGTGCCGGACCGGTGCCGTGGCATCGGCCGGGGGCGTCAACGCTGTGTTTCGTCCACTCACAGCCGCTGACCTTACCCGCGCGGCTACCCGCCGGTCGCCTCGTGGGAGGCTTGGTTCCATGCAGCTCTCCCCCGCGCACCACGACGAACGCCTCTCCGCCCCCCGCTCCTGGTGGGGCATCGCCGCACTGACCGGTCTGGCGTGCGCGCTGATGCTGCTGCCGCTCGGCACGCTGCCGATGCTGGCGGGGCTGGTCGGCGGCGCCGCGCTGGCGGGGCTGCTGGTGAGCTCGTACGGTTCCGCGCGCGTGCGCGTGGTGGGCGGCGCGCTGGCGGCGGGCGACGCCCGGATCCCGGTGGCGGCGCTGGGCGAGCCGGAGGTGCTGGAGGCGGAGGAGGCGCGGGCGTGGCGCACCTACAAGGCCGACCCCCGGGCCTTCATGCTGATGCGCAGCTACGTGCCCACGGCGGTGCGGGTCGAGGTCACCGACCCGGCGGACCCGACCCCTTACGTGTACGTGTCCACGCGCGAGCCCCAGGCCCTGGCGGCGGCCGTCCGGGCGGCGAAGAGCGCCCGCGCCGACGTCTGAGGCCGGCTCCGGCGCAGGCCTCGACGGCACCCTTCAGCGCCGGGCGTCCGGATCGCCGCCTTCGAGGGCGGCCCTGGTGGCCTCGGGAAGGGCCTCGGAGGGGTGCTCCAGGGGCGGCAGGGCGGGCAGGGCGTCCCACGGCACGGCACGGCTCCGCAGGTCCCCACGGACCTTCTCGGCGAGTTTCCTGGTGTCGCGGCGGTTCAGGACCGCTCCGACGGCGGCGCCCACCATGAACGGCATCAGGTTCGGCAGGTTGCGGACCATCCGCTTCATGATCTGCTGGCGCAGTTCGCGCTTCATCTGGCCGCCGAGGGCCGCGTTGAGCGTGGTCGGCTTGGTCAGGTCGATCCCGCGCTCCTCGGTCCAGGAGGACAGGTAGGCGATGCTGCGGTCCTTCAGGCCGCCCGGCGGGCGCTGCCCGTAGACCTCGTGCAGCTCGGCGATCAGCTTCAGCTCGATCGCGGCGACCGCGGTGATCTCCGCGGCCAGCTCGGCCGGCATCGCGGGAGGGACCGGCAGCATGGCCGCGGCGCCGATGCCCGCCCCCACGGTCGAGGTGCCGTTGGACGCCCCGGCGATCAGCTTGTCGGCCAGCTGGTCGGGACCGAGGCCCGGGAACTGCGCGCGCAGGGTCGCGAGGTCCCGTACCGGAACGCGCGGGGCGTTCTCGATGACCCGGTCGGTGATGTACAGGGCGGCGGCTCGCGCACTCTCGCCGCCCTTGCGCACACCGTTCTTGACGGCTTGCATCCGACGCGTCCCGGGCCTGCCCCGGGACTCCTCGTCCACCCCTGTGGCCGACGGCACCGCCGCTGCGGTGTCGGACGGCACGACGGCCTTTCCGGTGGCCTGGCCGCCGGCGGTCCCGGGGCCCGTTGCCGGGCCCGTTGCCGCCGCCCGGTCCGGTGCCGCCGGATCGCCGGATTTCCGGAAACGTCGCTTGCGGAAGGGCGTCGAGCCGGTCACGACCGACCTCAGTCGCAGTCGCGGCAGATCGGCTGGCCGTTCTTCTCGCGCGCCAGCTGGCTGCGGTGGTGCACCAGGAAGCAGCTCATGCAGGTGAACTCGTCGGCCTGCTTGGGCAGCACCCGGACGGCCAGCTCCTCGTTGGAGAGGTCGGCGCCCGGGAGCTCGAGGCTCTCGGCGCCGTCGAAGTCCTCGATGTCAACGCTGGAGGACGACTTCTCGCTGCGCCGAGCCTTGAGCTCTTCGATGCTGTCGTTGTCGACGTCGTCGTCGGTCTTGCGTGGGGTGTCGTAGTCCGTTGCCATTTTTTCGCTCTCCCCCTCTGGGATTTAGCGGTGTCTCAGCGCACGTAACGCGCGAGAGGCCGGACTTGTGCCCGACCTGAGGCGGAGATTTTGCCTCACATCAAGGTCTGTTACTCAATCGACACCCAGCCGTCGCCCGGGAGAGCTCGTGGCCGGGATGTCGAGCGGGACCGTACACGGTCCGGGGGTCGTCTTGCACAAACGCCACCCCGTGTATTTCCCGCCATACAGGGGGCCGGAAACCCGGACTTCCCGGGCTTTCCGGCCGTCTTGGGGTCACAGAACGCACATGAGCCGACACCCGCCACTGTGATCGATCACACAGGCGGTGTCCACGAACGCCGTCCGGGCGTTCCGCTCACGGCGAACGGAACCCGGGCGGCTCAAAGGGGCAGCGTGACACGCATCACGAGGCCACCGCCCTCCCGGGGCGTCGCGAGGATGCGGCCGCCGTGTGCGCGCGCCACAGAGCGCGCGATCGACAGGCCGAGCCCCACACCCTTGTCACTGCCCGTTCGCTCGGTACGCAGCCGTCTGAAGGGCTCGAAGAGGCTGTCCACCTCGTACGCGGGAACCACGGGACCCGTGTTCGATACGACGAGCACCGCCTGGCCGTGCTGCGCCTCGGTCGTGACCTCCACCCAGCCGCCCTCCGGCACGTTGTACCGGACGGCGTTCTGCACCAGGTTGAGGGCGATCCGCTCCAGCAGGACGCCGTTGCCCTGGACCACGGCCGGGGCGCGCTCGCCGCGGATCTCCACGCCCTTGGCGACGGCCTCGCCGCGGGCCTGGTCGATGGCGCGCGAGGCGACCTCCGCGAGGTCCACCGGTTTGCGTTCCACGATCTGGTTCTCGCTGCGGGCGAGCAGCAGCAGGCCCTCGACCAGCTGCTCGCTGCGCTCGTTGGTGGCCAGCAGCGTCCTGCCCAGCTGCTGGAGCTCCACCGGCGCTCCGGGGTCCGAGAGGTGGACCTCCAGCAGCGTCCGGTTGATGGCCAGCGGGGTCCGCAGCTCGTGCGAGGCGTTGGCCACGAAGCGCTGCTGTGCCGTGAAGGCCCGCTCCAGGCGGTCGAGCATCTCGTCGAAGGTGTCCGCGAGCTCCTTGAGCTCGTCGTCCGGGCCGTCCAGCTCGATCCGCCGGGTCAGGTCGGAACCCACCACCCGGCGGGCGGTCCGGGTGATCTTGCCCAGCGGCGAGAGCACCCGGCCGGCCATCGCGTAACCGAAGGCGAAGGCGATGACGCTGAGGCCCAGGAGGGCCATCAGGGACCGGCTGAGCAGGTCGTCCAGGGCGTGCTTGCGCTGGTCGAGGATGCACTGCGCGATCGCGGCGTTGAACTGGTCGATCGACTGGTCGATGCCGACCCCGGAGCAGGTGGTGCTGGAGACCTCGACCTTCTGCCCGCCGACGATCTTGAACGGGAGCGCGTTGCCCTCCCTCAGGGCCTGCGCGGCCAGCAGGTAGATGATCGACAGCAGCAGGATCCCGGCGATCAGGAACATGCCGCCGTACAGCAGCGTGAGCCTTATCCGGATGGTCGGTCTCAGCCAAGGGAAGGGACCCTCGGGGTGGCCGGGGTCCCAGGTCGGTTTCGGTGGCGCCGCGGGTGGCGCCGGAGTAGAGGCCACCGGGTCAGATCCGGTAGCCGGAGCCGGGCACGGTGACGATCACCGGGGGCTCCCCGAGTTTGCGGCGCAGCGTCATGACGGTCACCCGGACGACGTTGGTGAACGGGTCGGTGTTCTCGTCCCAGGCCTTCTCCAGCAGCTGCTCGGCGGACACCACGGTCCCCTCGCTGCGCATGAGCACCTCCAGCACCGCGAACTCCTTGGGCGCCAGCTGCACCTCGCGGCCCTCGCGGAAGACCTCGCGCCGGTTCGGGTCCAGCTTGATGCCGGCCCGCTCCAGTACGGGCGGCAGCGCGACGGTGGTGCGCCGGCCGAGGGCGCGCACGCGGGCGATCAGCTCGGTGAAGGCGAAGGGCTTGGGAAGGTAGTCGTCGGCCCCCAGCTCCAGGCCCTCGACGCGGTCGCTGACGTCCCCGGACGCCGTGAGCATGAGCACGCGCGTGGGCATGCCGAGCTCGATGATCTTCCGGCAGACGTCGTCGCCGTGCACCAGCGGAAGGTCCCGGTCGAGCACGACCACGTCGTAGTCGTTCACCCCGACGCGCTCCAGGGCCGCGGCACCGTCGTACACGACGTCCACGGCCATGGCCTCCCGGCGCAGGCCGGTGGCCACCGCATCGGCGAGCAGCTGCTCGTCCTCGACGACGAGTACGCGCACGTCGTTTCCTTCCTTCGAGCCCGGCTGGGCAGGCACACGTGTATTGCGCCTCCATCCTGCCGGTTTCGGCCGTAAACCGGCTGTAAGGCGCCCCTGGACCCCGTTCGGAAGGGGATCCGGCGCCGGAACTGAGGATTCCCTCGCCTTACGAGGTTTCTGCGCCCAGGGTGCCGGGGAGGACGACTGCACACCCCAACCACCCCGACGCGGCGGACTGCTTCGCGCTCTCCCGCCGCCGACCCACGCAGAGGGGGCGCACCCACCATGGACGCATTCACCGCGGGTCTCCTGCAGCGCATCAAGGCCACGCAGTCGGACCTGAGCAAGGCCCGTGAGACGGGCGACGACTACCTCGCGGATGTGGAACAGGCCGAACTGGAGGACCTCCAGCGGCTCGCCGCGGAACACGGCGTGCCGGTCACGGCCGCCTGACCCGACGCACCACCGGGCTCCCAGCGCACCCACCGGACCCCGGCCGCCCGATGGCGGCCGGGGTCCGGTGCCGTGCCGTGCCGTCAGTCGTGCCAGGCCCCGGCTTCCTCCAGCAGCGGCTGGAGCGAGGCGAAGACCGCCGGGGAGGCCGCCAGCACCAGCTCGCCGGAGGCCGGCCGGCCGGGCCGGCCGCCGGTGAGGGCCCCCGCCTCGCGGGCGATCAGGTCGCCCGCGGCGAGGTCCCAGGGGTTGAGCCCGCGCTCCCAGTACCCGTCGAGGCGCCCGGCCGCAACGTCGCACAGGTCGAGCGCCGCCGAGCCGGCGCGCCGGACGTCCCGGACCAGCGGGATGATCCGCGCGGCCACCTCGGCCTGGTGGGCCCGCCGCGTCTGGACGTACGCGAACCCGGTGGCGACCAGCGCCTGGTCCAGCGGCGCGGCCGCCCGGCAGGCCAGCCGGGCGGGGCCCGACCAGGCACCGCCGCCCAGCACCGCGTGGTACGTCTCCCCGCGCATCGGCGCCGCCACGACGCCCACCACCGTCTCGCCCCCGAACTCGGCCGCGATGGACACACCCCAGCCGGGCAGCCCGTAGAGGTAGTTGACGGTGCCGTCGAGCGGGTCGATCACCCAGCGCACCCCGCTCGTGCCGGGGCTGTCCGCGCCCTCCTCGCCCAGCAGCCCGTCCGCGGGCCGCCGTTCGGCGAGGATGTCGGTGATCAGCTTCTCGGCGGCGATGTCCATCTCGGTCACCACGTCGATCGGGCTGCTCTTCGTCGCGGCCACCGCCAGGTCCGCCGGCCTGCCGTCGCGCAGCAGTGCCCCGGCCCGCCGGGCGGCCTCCAGGGCGACGTCCAGCAGTTCGGCCTTCAGCTCTTCGGAGATCATGCCGTCCCCCTACGCGTACGGGCTGTCGGCGCCGGCGGCGGCCGGCCGGGGAGCGCGGGCCGGGCAGCAGCCCACCGCGCACAGGTCGTGGCTCTGGCCCAGGCTGCCCACCCAGCACTCTTGGGCCCGCTCGCCGCGTTCGCGCGCGGCGCGTTCCAGCACCAGCTCCCGTACCGCAGCGGCGAAGCGGGGGTCGGCGCCGACCGTCACGGAGCGTTGGGCGGGCAGGCCGAGTTCGGCCGCCTTGGCCGTGGCCTCGGTGTCGAGGTCGTACAGGACCTCCATGTGGTCGGAGACGAAGCCGATCGGCACCATGACGACGGCGGGCGCCCCGTCGGCGTGCAGGGCCTCGAGGTGGTCGCAGATGTCGGGCTCCAGCCACGGGACGTGCGGGGCGCCGCTGCGGGACTGGTAGACCAGCTTCCAGGGGTGCGCGCGGCCGGTCTCCACGGCCACGGCGTCCGCGATCACCCGGGCCACGTCCAGGTGCTGCCTGACGTACGCGCCGCCCTCGCCGCCCTCGGTGTGTTCCTCGACCGGGCCGGAGGCGTCGGCGGCGGCCGTCGGGATGGAGTGGGTGGTGAAGGCCAGGTGGGCGCCGTCGCGGACGTCGGCGGGCAGCGCCGCGAGGGAGGCCACCACCCCGTCGATCATGGGCTCCACGAAGCCGGGGTGGTTGAAGTAGTGCCGCAGCTTGTCCACGCGCGGCAGCTCCAGGCCCTCCTCGGCCAGGGCGGCCAGCGCGTCGGCGAGGTTCTCGCGGTACTGGCGGCAGCCCGAGTACGAGGCGTAGGCGCTGGTGGCGAGGACGGCGATGCGGCGGCGCCCGTCGCGGACCATCTCCCGCAGGACGTCGGTCAGGTACGGGGCCCAGTTGCGGTTGCCCCAGTAGACGGGCAGGTCCAGCCCGTGCTCGGCGAAGTCCTTGCGCAGGGCGTCCAGCAGCTCGCGGTTCTGCGCGTTGATCGGGCTGACCCCGCCGAAGCCGAAGTAGTGCTGCCCGACCTCCTTGAGCCGCTCGCGCGGGATGCCGCGCCCGCGCGTGACGTTCTCCAGGAACGGCACGACGTCGTCGGGTCCCTCGGGGCCGCCGAAGGAGAGCAGCAGCAGGGCGTCGTAGGGGGCGGCGGGGCCTTCGGCCGCGGGCTCGGCGGTGGAACGGAGCTGGTCTGACATGCCCCGAATCCTGCCACCCGGGGTCCGCCGGGGAGAACCGGCCGGTCCGCATCCCGGACGCGTCGCAGGTAAGGTGACCCTAAGTTCACGCGTTGATTCCTCCCCATGCGGGCGCCTTGTCGGCCGTCATAACCTGTATGGGCCGATGACGTCCCTACGGAGCGACCTTGCCCAGTCCCTACCGCGCGATCTTCGCGGCCCCCGGCACCAAGGGGTTCAGCGCAGCCGGCCTCATAGGCCGGCTGCCGATATCCATGGTGGGCGTCGGCATCCTCACGATGATCTCGGAGATGACCGGCCGCTACGCCATGGCCAGCGCCCTCACCGGCACCCTGGCCCTCGCCGTCGCGTTCATGGGCCCGCTGGTGTCCCGCCTCGTGGACCAGTACGGGCAGCGGCGGGTGCTGCGCCCCGCGACCCTGGTCTCGGTCGCCTCGGTCACCGCCCTCGTGCTGGCCGCCGCGAACGGCCTCCCCGACTGGACGCTCTTCGTGTTCGCCGCCGTCGCGGGGTGCGTGCCGAGCGTCGGCTCGATGGTCCGCGCCCGCTGGACGGAGCTGTACCGCGCCTCCCCGCGCGAGCTGCACACCGCGTACTCCTTCGAGTCCGTGGTCGACGAGGTCTGCTTCATCTTCGGCCCGATCCTCGCCATCGGCCTGTCCACCACCTGGTTCCCCGAGGCCGGGCCGGTGATCGCGGCGGGCTGCCTGCTCGTCGGCGTCTGGCTGCTCACCGCCCAGCGCTCCACCGAGCCCGCCCCGCACCCGCGCAGCCCCGACGCCGACCGCGCGTCCGCCCTGCGCTCCCCCGGCCTCCAGGTGCTGACGGCCACCTTCGTGGCGACCGGCGCGATCTTCGGGTCCATCGACGTGTCCACGCTGGCCTTCGCCGAGGAGCAGGGCAGCAAGTCGTCCGCCAGCTTCATCCTGGCGATCTGGGCGGCGGGGTCCTGTATCGCCGGAATCGTCTTCGGGGTGCTGCACCTCAAGGGCAAGGCCGAACGCCGTTGGGTACTGGGCATCTGTGCGATGGCCGTGAGTATGATCCCCCTCCTACTGGCCGGGAACCTTCCGTTTCTGGCCGTGGCGCTCTTCGTCTCGGGCCTCGCCATCGCTCCCACGATGATCACCACGATGGCCCTGATCGAAGCGCACGTGCCACGCGCGAAGCTCACCGAGGGCATGACCTGGATCAGCACCGGCCTGGCGGTCGGGGTCGCGGCCGGCTCCTCGGTGACCGGTCTGGTCATCGACGCGGCCGGAGCCCAGCGCGGGTTCGTGGTCTCGATCTCCTCGGGAGTGGCCGCGGCGGCGGTGGCGTTCGCGGGTTACCGCCGGCTGACGAGGCCGGCGCAAGGGGAGGAGCCAGCCAGCGATGGCGACGTCGGGGACAGCAGCAGCGAAGAACGGACAGGCCGCGTGGCGTAACTGGGCGGGCAACGTCCGCGCCACGCCCGCGCGCGTGGTGACTCCGGCCTCGGTCGGGGAACTCCAGGAGGCGGTGCGCCGGGCCGCCGAGGAGGGGCTGCGGGTGAAGGCGGTCGGCACCGGGCACTCCTTCACGGCGGCGGCCGCGACCGACGGGGTGCTCGTACGGCCGCAGGCGCTCAGCGGCGTCCTGTCGGTCGACCGGGCGGCCGGCACCGTCACCGTGGCGGCCGGCACCGCCCTCAAGGACCTGAACCGGGACCTGGCCCGGCAGGGCCTGTCGCTCACGAACATGGGCGACATCATGGAGCAGACGGTCTCCGGCGCCACGAGCACGGGCACCCACGGGACCGGCCGCGACTCGGCCTCCATCGCCGCCCAGATCCGCGCGCTGGAGCTGGTCACGGCGGACGGCAGGCTGATGACCTGTTCGGAGAAGGAGAACCCCGAGGTCTTCGCCGCGGCCCGGCTGGGCATCGGGGCCCTCGGCATCCTCACCTCGATCACCTTCGCGGTGGAGCCGCTCTTCCTGCTGACCGCCCGTGAGGAGCCGATGGGCTTCGAGCGGGTCACCGCCGAGTTCGACCAGCACGTCGCGGAGAACGAGCACTTCGAGTTCTACTGGTTCCCGCACACCGGCAACTGCAACACCAAGCGCAACAACCGCAGCCAGGGCCCCGCCGCCCCGCCCGGCGCGGTCAGTGCCTGGATCGAGGACGAGCTGCTCTCCAACGGCCTCTTCCAGGCCGTCAACTCCCTCGGCCGCGCCGTCCCCGCGGCCATCCCCTCGATCGCCCGCGTCGCCAGCCGCGCCCTGTCGGCCCGTACCTACACGGACATCCCGTACAAGGTCTTCACCAGCCCCCGCCGGGTCCGGTTCGTGGAGATGGAGTACGCCCTTCCGCGCGAGCGCGCGGTCGAGGCGCTGCGGGAGCTCAAGACCATGGTCGACCGCTCCGGCCTGCGGATCAGTTTCCCGGTGGAGGTGCGCACGGCCCCGGCGGACGACATCACCCTGTCCACGGCCTCGGGGCGGGAGACGGCCTACATCGCGGTGCACATGTACCGGGGCACCCCGTACCAGGCCTACTTCACGGCCGCCGAGCGCATCTTCACCGCCCACGGCGGACGGCCCCACTGGGGCAAGGTGCACACCCGGGACGCGGAGTACCTGGCGGCGGCCTACCCGCGCTTCGGCGAGTTCACCGCACTGCGGGACCGGCTGGACCCCGACCGGCTGTTCGGCAACGACTACCTGAGGCGGGTCCTCGGGGACTGACCCCCGCTCAGGAGGCTCCGGCGGCCGCCCCCGTGCGCCGCCGGCGCCCGTGCCGGGCCCGCCGCCACTCACCGGCACCCGCGCGAACGGACCATTCCGTTTCTGTGGATCCCGTGGAGCCGGACACCCCGAATCCGGCGCGTACGCAGGTGGACCCGGATGCGGACCCGATTCCGGGCAGGCCAACTCCCGCCGCCCGGGACAACTTCGGCGGCGCGGCGGTCCACCCGGGTGGCCCGAATGGAGTACTGTGGCGAGCCCTGGGACCGTCCTTCCTTGCGGATGTCCGGACCCCGGGAGAGGGGGCCGGCTGATGGAGAAGCGGCACTCAAGACCGGTGATGCCGCGGTATCGCACGGGCTCCTGCTGCGCACAGTAACCACGTGGTCACTGTGCGTGCCCAACAGGTAACCGTGCCATAACGTCGATCAAGGGCGCACGCCCGACACGCCGGTTTAACTCGGCAAGGTTGTGGCAGGCTGCACCCGGGCAGGCCACACTCGACTAGCGGAAGCAGCGACGCACGTGACGTCGGCAGGCACCACCCGGGAGGTCCCCATGCCCGAACTCCGTGTCGTGGCCGTCTCGAACGACGGAACACGACTGGTGCTCAAGGCTGCGGACAGCACGGAGTACACGCTTCCGATCGACGAGCGGCTGCGCGCTGCCGTGCGCAACGACCGCGCGCGCCTGAACCAGATCGAGATCGAGGTGGAGAGCCACCTCCGCCCCCGCGACATCCAGGCCCGCATACGGGCCGGTGCCTCCGCGGAGGAGGTCGCCCAGCTCGCCGGCATCCCGGTCGACCGGGTCCGCCGCTTCGAGGGTCCGGTGCTGGCCGAGCGCGCCTTCATGGCCGAGCGGGCCCGCAAGACCCCCGTACGCCGCCCCGGCGAGAACACCGGACCGCAGCTCGGCGAGGCCGTCCAGGAACGCCTCTCGCTGCGCGGGGCCGACAAGGACTCCGTGCTGTGGGACTCCTGGCGCCGCGACGACGGCACCTGGGAGGTCCTGCTGGTCTACCGGGTGGCGGGCGAGCCGCACTCGGCGAGCTGGACGTACGACCCGCCGCGCCGGCTGGTCGTCGCCGTGGACGACGAGGCCCGCTCCCTGATCGGCGAGGCCGACGACCTGCCGTCGACGCCGGAGCCGAGCTTCCCCTTCGTGCCGAGGATCGCCCGGCTCCCCCGGGACCGGCCGCTGGACCGCGCACTCGACCGGCAGCTGGAGCGGCCCGAGAACCGGCCCGCCCCGCCGCCCCCGCCGGAGCCCGAGGAGGAACGGGACTCGCTGACCAGCCTGCTGGAGGCGGTGCCCAGCTTCCGGGGCGACCTGGTGGTGCCCGACCGTACGGAGCCGCCCGCCGAGGAGGCCGAGGCCGAGGAGCCCCCTGCCGCGGCGGCATCGGCCGGCGCCGGCGCGGCGTACGCGGACGTGCTCATGCCGCGCACCGTGGCGGGCCACCGCGAGCGGCTGACCGGCACCACCGACCGGCAGGCCGAGGCCGACGGGGTCCGGCCGGGACGCCGGGCGGCCGTGCCCAGCTGGGACGAGATCGTCTTCGGCACCCGGCGCAAGAAGCAGGAGTAGCCCGCGCGGTGGCGCCCCCTCGGGAGGCGCCACCGGCCGGCGGGAGCGTCAGGGGTTGGGGCCGGTGGCGACGGGCCGCTCCGGGTCCGAGGACCACTGCGACCAGCTGCCCGCGTACAGGGCGGCCGGGATGCCCGCCACCTCCAGCGCGAGGACCTCGTGCGCCCCGGAGACCCCGGAACCGCAGTACACGCCCACCGCGGTGTCGCCCGCCGCGCCCAGGGCCGCGAACCGGGCGCGCAGTTCCCCGGCGGACAGGAACCGCCCGTCCGGGCCGACGTTCTCCGTGGTCGGCGCCGACACCGCGCCGGGGATGTGTCCGCCGACCCGGTCGATCGGCTCGACCTCGCCGCGGTAGCGCTCGCCCGCCCGTGCGTCCAGCAGCAGGCCCGTGCGGGCCAGCGCGGCCGCGTCGTCGGCCTCCAGCAGCCCGAACGACCCCGGGTTTGGCTTGAAATCGCCCTCGACCGGTGCCGGTGCGTCGGCGGTCAGCGCACCGCCCGCCGCCGTCCACGCGGCGAGCCCCCCGTCCAGGACCCGCACCGCAGGGTGCCCCGTCCAGCGCAGCAGCCACCAGGCGCGGGCGGCCGCCCAGCCCAGACCCCCGTCGTACACGACCACCGGCTCGTCCGCCCGCACCCCGGCCCGGCGCATCGCGGCGCCGAAGACCTCCGGGTCCGGGAGCGGATGGCGGCCGCCGTCCCCCGGCGGACCTGCCAGTTCACGGTCGAGGTCGACGTAGACGGCACCGGGGATGTGGCCCGCGTCGTAGGCGGGGCGCTGGTCGGGGCCGCCCAGCTGCCAGCGGACGTCCAGGAGCACCGGCGGCCGGGGAGCGGCCAGCTCGTTCATCAGTTCGGAGGCCGAGAGGATCGCAGTCATGGGCCCATCTTCCTCCCCGCGCTCGAACCCGTGTGACAAGCCGGACACCGACGGGCCGCAGTGATTCGGTCATCTCTGTACCGGGCGCCGTCCACGCGGCCGGTCGGGGGGCGGCGGGCGGTGCGGAGTGGAAGCATCTGCGGGGGAACTCCGCGGGGGACAGGGACACGACGGCAGGAGACGGCTGACATGACGGAGGCATCTGGGGCTTCGCGGCGCACACCCGGCACACCGTGCTGGGTGAGCCTGATGGTGCACGGCCTCGGGAGCACGGAGGACTTCTACGCCGACCTCTTCGGCTGGGAGTACGAGCCCGGCCCCACCCAGCTCGGGCCGTGCGTCCGGGCGTTCCTCGACGGGGAGGAGGTCGCGGGGATCGGCGAGATGCCCCCGGACCGCCACCTTCCGGTGGCGTGGACCCCGTACTTCGCGACCGACGACGCCGACTGCACCGCCGAGTCGATCCGGGCCTGCGGCGGCACGGTCGCGGTGGGCCCGCTCGACGCGGGGGCCGCGGGGCGGATGGCGATCTGTTCCGACCCGCTGGGTGCGATCTTCGGGATCTGGCAGACCGACGGACACCTCGCGCCCCGGCGGGCGGGGGCGGCGGGCACCCCGGTGTGGAACGAGCTGCTCACCCAGGACACCTCGACGGTGGGCAAGTTCTACGAGCACGTTTTCGGCCACGAGGCCGAACGGCACCCGGACGCCTCCGCCGACTTCGACTACCTGACCCTGCGCCTGGCGGGCCGTCCGGTCGCCGCCGTCCACGGGGTCGGCCGGTCGCTCCCGCACGACCGGGGGCCGCACTGGATGACGTACTTCGAGGTGGCGGACCCGGACGCGGCGGCCGCCCGGGTGACCGAGCTGGGCGGCCGAATCGTCACCCCGCCCCGGGAGCGGATCACGGGCCGGCTGGCCGTGGTCGCGGACCCGGAGGGGGCGGTCTTCGCCCTGCTGCGGACGGCGTCCGCTTAGGGCCGCCTAGGCCGTCCAGGCCTGGACGGGGAGCAGGTGCGGGCGTTTCGCGCTGCGGCCGTCGCCGGAGGAGGCACCGCGCAGGCGGCGGCCGAGCCAGGGGCCGAGGAACCCGGCCGCCCAGGCCAGCTCGGCGGCGACGGTCCGGGCGCCGCCGCGGGGCCGGCGGGGCGGCAGCGGGTCCTTCCAGGTCCCGTCGCTGCCGGGCAGCTCCAGGGCCTCGGCCAGGGCCGCGGCGATCCGGGCGTGGCCGAGGGAGCTGGCGTGGAGCCGGTCGGCGGCCCACATGCGCGGGTCGGTGGCGACGGCCTCCCGGCCGGTCTCGGCGACCACGACCCCGTACCGGGCCGCGGCGGCGCGGACGCGGTCGTTGAGGTCATGCACGCGGGGGCTCAGCGGCCGGGCCAAGGGGACGATCCGCGCCACGTCGGGGAAGGTCACGGTGGCCACCCGGGCGCCCGTGGCCGTGAGCGCGGCGAACATCTCCTCCAGCTCCCCGGCCACCGCGGCGGCGTCGAAGCGCGGCCGGAGCAGGTCGTTGACCCCGGCGGTGACGGTGGCGACGTCCGGCCGCAGCGCCAGGGCCGGTCCGAGCTGTCCGGCGCGGACCTGTCCGGCGAGCCGGCCCCGGACCGCGAGGTTGGCGTACGTCAGCCCGGGGGAGGCCGCCGCCAGGTGCCCGGCGAGCCGGTCGGCGAAGCCGCGCAGGCCCACCGTGTCGTCCCCGTCCCCCAGCCCCTCGGTCTGGCTGTCGCCCAGGGCGACGTAGCGCAGGTACTCACTGTTCCGCACCGGTGCTCCCCTTCCTCTTCCTCAGCACGTCCGCGGTCCGCCGGCACCAGTCGCGGTGGCCCTCTTCGAAGGCGATGCCGCGCAGGCAGGTCAGGTAGCCGCCGATCCGTTCGCCCCGGAGCAGGTACTCGTCCTCGTCCAGATCGCCGCGCATGTTCCGCAGCAGCTTGCGGAGGAGTTCGAGCTTGGCCTCGGCGGCGGCCGCCCGCTCCTCGAGCTGCGCGATGACCGGCGCGGTGCCGATGCGGTCGGCGCTCTGGACCTTCACGAGGAGGTCGTCACGGATGGAGGAGGCCTTGGCCGGGGCCGCGGCGAACCGCTCCAGCTCGGCCCGGCCGGTGTCGGTGACCCGGAACAGCCGCTTGTTGGGCCGGGATTCCTGCACCACCTCCCGGCCTGCGACCAGCCCGTCCGCCTCGAGCTTCGCCAGTTCGGCGTAGAGCTGCTGGGGCAGGGCGTGCCAGAAGTTCGCGACGCCGATGTCGAACGACTTCGCCAGCTGGTAGCCGCTGTACTCGCCGTCGAGCAGCGCCGCCAGTACCGCGTGCCGCAAGGCCATGGCCGTTCCCTCTTCCCTTTCGGTGCCCGCCCCGGCACCATACTCAAAAAACTGACTACTCGCATTCTTGAGTAGTCACCGATCAGAGGAGGGGCCATGGAGACCGCCGAACGCTTCCGCGCCGCCGTGGAGAAGCGCGACCTCGACGCGCTCGACGAGCTGTTCGCACCCGGCATCCGGCTGTACAGCCCGGTGAAGTTCGTCCCGTTCGAGGGCAAGGCCGCCGTGCTCGGCCTCTTCGGCGTCCTGATGCGCACCTTCGAGGACCTGCGCTACCTGGGGCGGCTGGAGGGCGCGGCCGAGACGACCGCCGACGGCGAGGAGGCCCCGTCGGTGATCCTGCCCTTCCGGGCCGTGGTGGCAGGCAAGCAGATCCACGGCATCGACCTGCTCCAGTTCGACGACGCGGGCCGGGTGAAGGAGTTCACGGTGATGGTCCGCCCCCAGTCCGCCGTCCACGCCCTGGGCCAGGCGGTCCTGGCCGGCCTGGTCGCCGACGGCCTCGCCCCGGAGGCCTGACGGCACCGGGAGGTGCCCGCGAGTAGGGTGGAAGGGCTCCGGGGGTGCACCGGCGGATGGGGTTGACCGTGTCCACATCGAGTCACGAGACGTTCGGCGCACCCTGCTGGGTCAGCCTCATGGCCCGCGACCTCGGCGCGGCCAAGGAGTTCTACAGCGCGGTCCTCGGATGGGAATTCGGGCCCGCGCACCTCGGCGAGGCCTTCGCCGTCGGCTTCGCCTCCGGGGTGCCGGTGGCCGGGCTCGGCGCCCTGCCGCCCGCGCTCTCCATCCCCGTCGCCTGGACCCCGTATTTCGCCGTGGACGACGCCGACGCCACGGCGGCACGGATCCTGGAGCGCAGCGGCACCGTCGCCGTCGGCCCCCTGTCCTTCGGCACGGGGCGGGCCGCGCTCGCCGCCGACCGCGACGGGGCGGTCTTCGGGATCTGGCAGGGCGAGGCCATCCCCGACTGGGGTATGGGCGGCGAGGCCGCGCCGGCCTGGCTCGAACTGCACACCCGCAACGCCTTCGACGCCGTCATCTTCTACGGCCAGGTGCTGGAGTGGGCCGGCGGCCACGCCGGCTGCTGCGAGGTGGCCTACGTGGAGGAGAACGACCGCATCCTGCTCCGCCGCGCCGGCCGGACGGT
The DNA here is from genome assembly GCF_040651895.1 of Streptomyces sp. NPDC048352. Taxonomy (NCBI): domain Bacteria; kingdom Bacillati; phylum Actinomycetota; class Actinomycetes; order Kitasatosporales; family Streptomycetaceae; genus Streptomyces; species Streptomyces sp. NPDC048352. The sequence continues at coordinate 42,291 of NZ_JBEZKZ010000021.1, read as the reverse complement.
GGCCCGCCTGCACGGAGGGACGCTCGCGGAGGCCCCCGACCCGCACCTGAGACCGCGCTGGCGCATCCACTTCCGGGTGCCCGGCCTCGAAGCCGCGGTGGAGGCGGCCACCGCGCTGGGCGGCAGCCTCGTGGCCACCCCGGGCTCCGGCTCGTTCCCGCACGAGCGCACCCTGCGCGACCCCGACGGGGCGGTGTTCAGCATCGTCGGCCCGGCCGCGCCCGGCCGGTTCTGACGCCCGCCCGCGTGCCGGGGCCGTCAGGCGTGGTTGACGGGGAGGACGTCCGGCGAGAGGGCGCCGGCGTGGGCCGCGGCCGAGGTCATCCGCTTGCGGTGGTGGCGGCGGCAGAGGACCTCGTAGCCGATCTCCTCCGCCGGGCGGTTGACGTCGCCGACCACCACCTGGGCGCCCTCGACCACCATCTCCCCGCCGACGGTACGGGCGTTGTGCGTGGCGCGGGCCCCGCACCAGCACAGGGCCTCCACCTGGAGCTGCTCCAGGCGGTCCGCCAGCTCGATCAGGCGCTGCGAGCCCGGGAAGAGCTTCGTGCGGAAGTCCGTCGTGATGCCGAAGGCGAAGACGTCCAGACCGAGGTCGTCGACGATGCGGGCCAGCTGGTCGATCTGCTCGGGGGCCAGGAACTGCGCCTCGTCCACGATCACGTAGTCCGCCTTGCCACCCTTCGAGAGCTGCGCGACCAGGTACGCGTACAGGTCCATGCCCTCCGGCGCCTCGACCGCCTCCGTCACCAGCCCCAGGCGGGAGGAGAGCTTGCCCTCGCCCGCCCGGTCGTCACGGGTGAAGATGACGCCCTGGAGTCCCCGCGCGTCGCGGTTGTGGGCGATCTGGAGCGCCAGGGTGCTCTTTCCGCAGTCCATCGTTCCGGAGAAGAACACCAGCTCGGGCATGGGAAGTACGGACCTTTCAGGTCAGGGGCGGGGCAGGGGGACCGGGGCGCCGGGGGCCGTCAGGTGCGGATCTCGAGCAGCGGGACCAGCTGCTCGGCCGCGGTCATGGAGCCGTGCATGCCGGTCAGCGCCGACTCGTTGGGCTCGTTGCGGGAGGCGGTGATCGCGACGTCGGCCTGGGCGGCGGCGACCACGTCGCCGATCCGCCCGAGGACGCGCTCGTCGCACTCCCCCGGCGGACCGAACCAGCCCAGTTCCAGGGCCTCTTCGCGGCTCGCCACCCAGAAGCGGTCGCCCAGCACCTCGCGCCACACGGTCAGTACGTCGGCCTCGGCGCCCGGCACCGCGTAGACGTGCCGGGCGCGACCCTCGCCGCCCAGCAGGGCGACGCCCGCGCCGAGCTCCCAGTCCTCGTCGAAGTCGATCCGGGAGTCCTCGTCGAAGGGGACGTCGACCATGCCGTGGTCGGCGGTGACGTACAGGGCGGTCCGCGGCGGCAGCTGCTCCGCGAGGCGCTGCACGAGGCGGTCGACGTACATGAGCTGGCCGCGCCAGGCGTCGGAGTCCACGCCGTGCCGGTGGCCGGCGCCGTCGAGTTCGCTGTAGTACGTGTACACGAGCGAGCGCTCACCGCCCGCGAGCTGGATGGCGGCGAGGTCCATCCGCTCCTCGCCGGTCATCCGGCCGTGGAAGGTACCGCCGCTGAGGGCGATCTTCGTGAGCGGGGTGGTCTGGAAGTTCGGCGCGGACACCTGCGCGGTGTGCACTCCGGCCGCGTCCGCGAGCTGGAAGACGGTCGGGTACGGCTGCCAGGGCTTGGGCGGGGTCCACGGGTGCCAGCGGAGCTGGTTCATCAGCTCGCCGGAGGCCGGGTTGCGGACGGCGTAGCCGGGCAGGCCGTGCCGGGCGGGCGGCAGGCCGGTGCCGACGGAGGCCAGGGAGGTGGCGGTGGTCGCGGGGAAACCGGACGTGATCGGCAGACCGGTGCCGCCGCGCGAGCCCGCGAGGAGGGACGTCAGGAACGGCGCCTCCTGCGGGTGGGCCCTGATCTGCTCCCAGCCCATGCCGTCGACCAGGAACACGCAGTTCCGGTCGGCCGGGCTCAGCTCGGCGATCCCGGCGGTGAGGCCGGGTACGCCCTGGCCGGCCGCGAGGGTCGGCAGCAGGTCGGCGAGGGAGCCGGTGCCGTACTGCGGGACCGGGGCGCCGGCGAGGTCGAGCAGTTCCGGTTCGTCCTGCCAGTTCGGCGGCGCGGAGTACGACATCAGCGGGCGGGACCGGAGGTGGCCGCCGTCGCCTCGCTGAGCGCCTGCGCGAAGAGCAGCGCCTGGCGCACCGTCTCGGGGCCGTCGCCGGCCTCGCTGACGCGCAGGCTGAGGTCGTCGGCGGTGGAGTTGCCGGTGTAGCCGTGGTCGGCGTCGCAGTTCTGGTCGCCGCAGGCGGCGGGCTCCAGGTCGATGCGCGAGACCGCGCCCCAGCCGATGGTCAGGACGACCTCGCGGGGCAGCTGGCCGGGGGTGTACGACTCGGGGTTGGCGACGACCCTGCTGAGCACCACGGAGGAGATGCTGGCGAGCTTGACCGACTCGGTGGAGGTGGTCGCGTACGGGGACGGCGATCCGGCGTCGGCGGCCTGCTCGTCGGTGTGGCTGACGATGAACCGGTTGCCGGTCAGGACCAGCACGGTGACGTGCCGGCGCACCTCGTTGGAGTCGAAGGTGGTCTCCTGGTGGACCAGGTACGACGAGATCGGCTCGCCGCCCACCGCGGCCTCCACCGCCTCGGCCACGAGGGCCGGGTAGTAGCCGCTGCGCTCGATGGCCGTGCGCAGTCCCTGGGTCGTCGTACCGGATTTCGCCATGGGGTCCATCCTAAGGCCCGTGCGGGGTACCCCTACCTGTCCTGCGCTCAGTAGCTCGGCAGGGTGCGCGGGCCGAGGTCGGTCCGTACGGGCGGGTGTGCCACGCGGACGGTGGCGCTGAGCACGGACAGGCCCTCGGTGGCGACGACGACCGGCTCCAGCGAGACCCCGGTGACCTCGGGGTGGTCGTCCACCAGCCGGGACAGCCGCAGCAGCAGCTCCTCGAGGGCGGGGGTGTCGACGGGGTCGCTGCCGCGCCAGCCGAAGAGCAGGGGCGCGGTGCGGATGGAGCGGATCAGTGCGGCCGCGTCCCGGTCGGTGGCGGGGACCAGGCCGTGGGCGGTGTCGCCGAGCAGCTCGGAGGCGACTCCGGCGAGCCCGAAGGACAGCACGGCTCCGGCGGCGGCGTCGACGGTGGCGCGGACGACGGTGTCGACCCCGCGCGGGGCCATCGCCTGCACCACGGGCTGGAGCTCGGCCGGCTTGCCGAGGGCGTCGGTGAGCTCCTCGTACGAGCGTCTCAGCTCGGCCTCGGTGGTGAGGTCGAGGCGTACGCCGCCCAGGTCGGCGCGGTGGCGCAGGTGCGGGGCGGTGGTCTTGAGGGCGACCGGGTACCCGAGGACCCGGGCCGCGCGGACCGCGGCGTCGGGGCTGGGGGCGGGCAGGGTGGGCAGCACCCGGATCCCGTAGCGGGCGAGCAGGTCGCGGGCGGCGTCCTCGTCCAGGGTCAGGACGGCGCCGGCGTCGACGCCCGCCAGCAGGGTGGCGAGCCGGGCGGCGGCGCCCGCCTCGTCGATGTCCTCGTACTCGGGGACGTGGCCGGTCTCGGCGTTGTCCCGGCGCCAGCGCGCGTACCGCACGGCCTCGGCGACGGCCTTGACGGCCCGCTCGGCGGCCGGGTAGGCGGGGATCCGTCCGGGGCCCTCCACGCCGGGCCCGCCGTCGGCGCCGTGTCCGCCGGGCCCGCCATCGGCGCCGGCCGGGGGGCCGGCGGGCGGGAGCGGCTCGGCGGCGGGCGCCGCCGGTGACGCGCCCCGGGCGGCGGAGAGGGCCTCGACCAGCTCGCCCAGTTCCACGTGCACCACCGCCACCGGCTTGCCCGGGACCTCGGCCACGGCCTGGCGCAGGGCCTGCGCGAGGTCGTCGGCCAGCTCGCGGTCGCTCACGGACGGGATGGCGGTGACGACGACGGCGTCGCAGTCGCCGGAGGCGAGCGCGGCGCACAGGGCGGCCCGGAAGTCGGCCGGGCCGGCGGCGGTCGTCAGGTCCAGCGGGGGCAGCGGGCGCAGCCCCTCGGTCAGGCAGGCGTCGTAGGTGAGCACGCCGAGGGACTCGGAGTTGCCGAGGATCGCGACCCGGGGGCCGGCCGGCAGCGGCTGCCCGGCCAGCAGCAGGCCGACGTCGACCAGCTCGGTGACGGTGTCGACCCGGATGACGCCGGCCTGGCGCAGCAGCTCGGAGACGGTGGCCTCGGGGAGCCGGGTGCCGGGGACGACGTGCCCGGCGGGGGTGTGGCGGCCGCCGCGGGCGACGACCACGGGCTTGGCGGCGGCGGTGCGGCGGGCGAGGCGGGTGAACTTGCGGGGGTTGCCGAGGGTTTCCAGGTACATCAGGGCGACGTCGGTGGCCTCGTCCTCGTACCAGTACTGGAGGATGTCGTTGCCGGAGACGTCGGCCCGGTTCCCTGCGGAGACGAAGGACGACAGCCCCTCGCCGCGCCGCAGCAGCGCCGACAGCAGGGCGATGCCGATCGCCCCGGACTGGGTGAACAGGCCGATCCGGCCGCGGGCGGAGGCGGGCGCCGGGGCGAGCGAGGCGTTCAGCCCCACCTCGGGGGCGGTGTTGATCACCCCGAAGGCGTTGGGGCCGATGAGGCGCATCCCGTACGAGCGGACCTGGCGCACGAGTTCGCGCTGCCGGGCGAGTCCGGCCGGGCCGCTCTCGCCGTATCCCGCGGAGAGGACCACGAGGCCCTGCACCCCGTGCTCGCCGCAGGCGGCGACGGCGTCGGGGACCCGGCCGGCGGGGACGGCGATGACGGCGAGGTCGACCGGGGCGCCGATGTCGGCGAGGCCGCGGTAGGCCCGTACGCCCTCCAGGAGGTCGCCCTCCATGCCGGGGGCGCGGGCTTCGTTGACGGCGTAGAGGTGCCCGCGGAAGCCGCCGTCGCGCAGGTTGCGCAGGGCGGTGGCGCCCACGCCGGCCCCCGAGCGGCTGGCGCCGATCACGGCGACGGAGCCGGGGGCGAGGAGGCGCTGCACGGAGCGGGCCTCGGCCCGCTGTTCGCGGGCGCGCTGGACGGCGAGGGACTCGGCGGTGGGTTCCAGGTCGAGGGTGAGGTGGACGGAGCCGTCCTCGAAGCTGCGCTTCTGCTGGTAGCCCACGTCGGTGAACACCTTGATCATCTTGGTGTTGGCGGGCAGCACTTCGGCCGCGAACCGGCGGATGCCGCGCTCCCGGGCCACCGCGCCGATGTGTTCCAGGAGGGCGGAGGCGACCCCGCGGCCCTGGTGGGCGTCCTGGACGAGGAAGGCGACCTCGGCCTCGTCGGCGGGGGCGGAGGCGGGCCGCCCGTCCGGGCCGATGCGGTCGAAGCGGACGGTGCCGATGAACTCGCCGCCGATGGTGGCGGCGAGGCCGACCCGGTCCACGTAGTCGTGGTGCGTGAAGCGGCGGACGTCGCGGTCCGAGAGGCGGGGGTAGGGGGCGAAGAAGCGGTAGTACTTCGACTCGTCCGAGACCTGCTCGTAGAAGCTGACCAGCCTGCCCGCGTCCTCGGTGGTGATGGGGCGGATGCGGGCGGTGCCGCCGTCGCGCAGCACGACGTCCGCTTCCCAGTGGGCCGGGTACGAGGGGTCCGACGCGGTGGTCATGGGGTCACCTTAAGGGGCGATCCGGCCGGGTGGACGGGTGCGGCGGGCGGCCCCTCCGACCTACGCGCGGCGAATGCGGCGGGCTGGGGCAAACCAGTGCAAGCTGGGGAGGGCCGAACGGCGGTGGATGCGGGCCGAAGGCCGGTGCGAGCATTCCGGACGGCGTGAGAGACTGGTCTAGACAACCGTTGAACCTGAAGGGCATCACCATGGCAGAGCGCCGCGTCAACGTCGGCTGGGCCGAGGGCCTGCACGCTCGTCCCGCCTCGATCTTCGTCCGCGCGACGACCGCTTCCGGCGTCCCGGTGACCATCGCGAAGGCGGGCGGCGACCCCGTCAACGCCGCTTCGATGCTGGCTGTCCTGGGTCTGGGCGCCCAGGGCGGCGAGGAGATCGTCCTGGCTTCCGACGCCGAGGGCGCCGAGGTCGCGCTCGACCGCCTCGCGAAGCTGGTCGCCGAGGGTCTCGAGGAACTCCCCGAGACCGTCTGACCCTTCGGGTCCGGTAGGCCCTCGCCGCCCCGCGCGGTACGACGGAAGCCGCAGCCCCCGCCACCACGGGGACTGCGGCTTCCGCGTTTTCCGGCCGCACGGCGGCTGGAATTCCAGGGCCTTTCCCGCCCTTCCGGGTCGTTCCGGAATTGCGCGCGGCAAATTCGGGCCACGGCGGCGGTCAAGAGGGCAGGGAATTCGCCTGCGGCCCGAACCGGGCGGATATCGCTCCGTTGTATACGGAGTGTGTTAATGCAGAGCGCTCGCCGTGTTTACGGCAGGTTGCGGATTCCTCACCCTCGGGCGGTGCGCCTGCGCCGCCCGCTGCGCGTGCAGCGCGGTCAGGGCCCGGGCCCGCTCCGCGTCGCCGCGCGCGACGGCGTCCACGATCGCCCCGTGCTCGGCCCAGCACTCCACGGGCTGCACCGGCGTCCCGACCGCGAACATCCAGGCGATCTTGTGACGCGTCTGCGTCAGCAGGGCGATCAGCCCCGGGCTGCCCGAGGCCTGGGCCAGGGTCTCGTGGAACCAGCCGCCCAGGGCCCGCAAATCCTCCCCCTGCCCCCGCCTGGCCCCTTCCCGGCCCAGCCTGACCAGTCCGCGCAGCACCTTCAGGTGGCCGTCCGTGCGGCGCCGGGCGGCGCGCGAGGCGGCGAGCGGCTCCAGCAGCACGCGCAGCTCCAGGAGGTCGGCGGCCTCCTGCTCGGTCGGCTCGGCGACGCAGGCGCCCGCGTGCCGGCGGGTGGTGACGAAGCCCTCGGACTCCAGGGTGCGCAGCGCCTCGCGGACCGGGACGCGGGAGACCCCGTAGCGGCGGGCGAGCACCTCCTCGGTCAGCCGGCTGCCCGGCCCGAAGAATCCGGAGACGATATCGTCGCGGATCGCTGTGCACACCGCGTGCGCCGGAATACGCAAGGCCGGACCTCCGCTGGTTTCGTTTTTCGGTTTATCGTGGCCGTGCTGCGACTCTATTGCACCACACGGCAATTCCCGAAGAGGGCCTGCAATCCGGACGGCGGCACGACGAAGAAGGCCCCGGCTCGGTGAGCCGGGGCCTTCTTCGGTGGAGCGTGCTGCGGGTCAGATCCCGACGCCGTGGTTGCGCAGGTACGTCAGCGGGTTGATGTCCGTGCCGTACGTGGCGCCGGTGCGGGCCTCGAAGTGCAGGTGCGGGCCGCTGGAGTTGCCCGTGGAGCCCGACAGGCCGATCTGCTGGCCGGGGGTGACCGTCTCGCCGGCGGAGACGCTCAGCGAGAGCAGGTGGCCGTACTGGGTGTAGGTGCCGTCGTTGTGGCGGATCACGACGTTGTTGCCGTAGGCGCCGCCCCAGCCGGCCTCGACGACGGTGCCCGCGCCCACCGCGTGGACGATGCTGCCCTCGTCGGCGTGGAAGTCGATGCCCGTGTGGCTGCCGGAGGACCACATGCCGCCGCCCGCGCCGTACTGGGTGCTGACGTAGGAGCCGTCGACGGGGGCCACGAAGGTGTTGAGGCGCTTGCGGGCCTCCTCGCGGGCGGCCTTCTCGGCGGCCTCGCGCTCGGCCTTCTCCTTGGCCTCGGCGGCGCGCTTGGCCTCGGCGGCACGCGTCTTCGCCTCGGCCTCGGCCTGCGCCTGGGCGGCGACGGCCTCGGCGGCGCGCTGCTGGGACTCGGCCTGGACCTCGATGTCGTCCTGCAGGCCGTCGGCGACGACGACCGCGTTCTGGCCGGTGTCCTCCATGGACGGGGCGTTGTGGTGGTCCGCCGCGAAGGCCGGAGCGGCCAGGGTGCCGACCACGCCCGTGGTGGCGAGGGCGGCGATGCCGGCGTAGCCGGCGGTCTTGCGGCTCAGACGGCTGGAACCACGGTGCTTACCAGAACCGGCGGCACGACTGCCAAACGCCATGAAGGGGGTGATCCTTTCCTTCCCTCTCGCCTACCGGGTTAGCTGACGGGTTCGGAGCAGGAAGGTCTCCTACGGGCCTCCTCTTGCGAGGGGGTCCGATTCACCCCAGGGACTCATGTGGGTCCCCGGCTCCCCAGGCTCGCGCCTGACGGGGACTCGGCGATCGCTGTCCGGTGCCGCGGGGGTGCGGCGGGTTCAACTGACGAACAGCACGGCCGACGCTAGGCGGATCATCAGTCAATCGCCAAACACACGCGCGCTTTTGTTGCGTACGCCACACCGCATACGAGCAACGACGCCACTAAACGGACAAAGGGGGCTCCGGTGGATGTTCCACCGGAGCCCCCAGGAAACGGACCCGTCGCCGCTCCGTCTCGGGTCCCCCGCCGTGCAGTTGGGGACGGTCGCGCCGCCCGGCCGGGGACGGTCACACCGCCCGGCCGGGGACGGTCGCGCCGCTCAGTTGGAGACGACGGTGACCTCACCGATCCCGAGGGCCAGGACGGGCTCCTCGATCTGCGCCGCGTCGCCCACCAGGATCGTGACCAGGCGGTCCACCGGGAAGGCGTTCACGACCGCCGAAGTGGCCTCGGCGGTACCGGTTTCGGCCAGCCGCGCGTACAGCCGCGCCTGGTAGTCGTCCGGCAGCTCCTGCTCCACCTGGTCGGCGAGCGTCCCGGCGACCGAGGCGGCCGTCTCGAACTTCAGCGGAGCCACACCCACCAGGTTCTGCACCGCCACGTCCCGCTCGGCGTCGGTCAGTCCGCCCTCCGCGAGCGTCCGCAGCACCTGCCACAGGTCCTGCAGCGCCGGACCGGTGTTGGGGGTGTCCACCGAACCGCTGATGGCGAGCATCGAGGCGCCCTTGCCATCGGCGGTCGAGCGCAGCACCTGCCCGAAGGCCCGCACGCCGTAGGTGTAGCCCTTCTCCTCGCGCAGCACCTTGTCCAGGCGGGAGGTGAGGGTGCCGCCGAGGCAGTACGTGCCGAGCACCTGCGGGGCCCAGACGATGTCGTGCCGGTCCGGCCCGATCCGGCCGATGAGCAGCTGCGTCTGGACGGCGCCCGGCCGGTCCACGATGACCACGCGGCCCGTGTCGTCGGCCGTCACCGGCTGCACGGGGCGGGGTGCGGCGGTGTTGCCGGTCCAGGTGCCCAGGGTGTCCGCCAGCAGGGCGTCCAGGTCGGTGCCGGTCAGGTCGCCGACGACCACCACGGTGGCGGTGGAGGGGCGTACGTGGGCCTCGTAGAAGGCGCGTACGGCGGCGGAGTCGATCCGCGCGACCGTCTCCTCGGTGCCCTGGCGCGGGCGGGACATCCGCAGCGACGCCGGGAACAGCTCCTTGGAGAGCTCCTTGGCGGCGCGGCGCTGGGGGTTGGCCAGCTCGTGCGGGATCTCGTCGAGCCGGTTGCGCACCAGGCGGTCGACCTCGCTGTCGGCGAAGGCGGGGGCGCTCAGCGCCTCGGCGAGCAGTCCGAGCGCCTTGGGCAGGCGGGAGGCCGGGACCTCCAGGGAGACCCGCAGGCCCGGGTGGTCCGCGTGGGCGTCCAGCGTGGCGCCGCAGCGCTCCAGCTCCGCGGCGAACTCCTCGGCGGAGTGCTTGTCGGTGCCCTCCGACAGGGCGCGGGCCATGATCGTGGCGACCCCGTCGAGGCCCTCGGGCTCGGCGTCCAGCGGTGCCGCGAGGTTGACCTCGACCGCCACCACCTGCTGGCCGGGGCGGTGGCAGCGCAGCAGGGTCAGGCCGTTGGGGAGCGTGGAGCGCTCGGGGGCCGGGAAGGCCCACGGCTTCGCCTCGCCGGCCTGCGGCCGCGGGTGGAAGGTCATCGTGACGGCTGCGGTGTCGCTCACTGCTCCGCCCCCTCGTTCTCGTCGTGCTGCTCGGTCTCGTGGGCCTCGGCGCCGGCCAGCGGCTCGTAGACCAGTACCGCGCGGTTGTCGGGGCGCAGCCGGGCCGCGGCCACGGCCTGCACCTCCTCGGCGGTGACGTCCAGCACCCGCTGGACGGCGGTCAGCGCGAGCTGCGGGTCGCCGAACAGGACCGCGAAGCGGCACAGTTCGTCGGCGCGGCCGGCCACCGTGCTCAGCCGGTCCAGCCATTCGCGCTCCAGCTGTGCCTGGGCGCGCTCCATCTCCTCCGCCGTCGGGCCCTCGGCGGCGAACCGGGCGAGCTCCTCGTCGACGGCCGCCTCGATGGCGGGCACCTCGACGCCGCTGGAGGTCTTGACGTCCAGCCAGCCCAGCGAGGGCGCGCCGGCCAGGCGCAGCATGCCGAAACCGGCCGCCACGGCCGTCTGGTCGCGGCGTACCAGGCGGTTGTGCAGCCGGGAGGACTCGCCGCCGCCCAGCACGGTCAGTGCCACGTCGGCGGCGTCGCACTCGCGGGTGCCGTCGTGCGGCAGCCGGTAGGCGGCCATCAGCGCGCGGGCCGGGACCTCCTCGACGATCTCCTCGCGCAGCTGCCCGCCCATGGTGTCGGGGAGCGTGCCGTCGCGGGGCGGCTGCTTGCCGTCGTGCGCCGGGATGGTGCCGAAGTACTTCTCGATCCAGGCGAGGGTCCGCTCGGGGTCGATGTCGCCCACGACCGACAGCACGGCGTTGTTGGGCGCGTAGTACGTACGGAAGAAGTGGCGCGCGTCCTCCAGGGAGGCGGCGTCCAGGTCGGCCATCGAGCCGATCGGGGTGTGGTGGTACGGGTGGCCCTCGGGGTAGGCGAGGGCGGTCAGCCGCTCGAAGGCGGTGCCGTACGGGACGTTGTCGTACCGCTGGCGGCGCTCGTTCTTGACCACGTCGCGCTGGTTCTCCATGGACTCGTCGTCCAGGGCGGCCAGCAGCGAGCCCATGCGGTCCGCCTCCAGCCACAGGGCGAGTTCCAGCTGGTGCGCCGGCATCGTCTCGAAGTAGTTGGTGCGCTCGAAGCTGGTGGTGCCGTTCAGCGAGCCGCCGGCACCCTGGACGAGCTCGAAGTGGCCGTTGCCCGGTACGCTCGCCGAACCCTGGAACATCAGGTGCTCGAAGAGGTGAGCCAGACCGGTCCGCCCCTTGACTTCGTGGCGGGAGCCGACGTCGTACCAGAGGCAGACGGCGGCGACCGGAGTGAGGTGGTCCTCGGACAGCACCACGCGCAGGCCGTTGGCCAGCCGGTGCTCGGTCGCTGTCAGGCCGCCGGAGCCGGCCTGAGCTGTGGCCGTGTGACCCATGGGCATGTGGTCCCTTCGATCGCGATGCAGAGATTTCTGTCAGACCTGCCACTGTATGCAAGCGCGCCGACGGCCGGATAAGTTCCCGGGTCACTCCCCCGCACTCCGTACGGGGGGACCCCCGGGGTCGGAGTCGGCGTTGTCGGTGCCTCGGGCCACAATGGTCCGCGTCAACCACGCCAGATCCACCCAGCACACCCCGAACCTTGGTTAAGGAGCCGCGCAGCGATGGCCCGCCGCAGCACGAAGACCCCGCCGCCGGAGGATTTCGAGGAGAAGATCCTCGACATCGACGTCGTCGACGAAATGCAGGGCTCCTTCCTCGAGTACGCGTACTCGGTGATCTACTCCCGCGCCCTGCCCGACGCCCGCGACGGGATGAAGCCGGTGCACCGGCGCATCGTCTACCAGATGAACGAGATGGGCCTGCGGCCCGACCGGGGGTACGTCAAGTGCGCCCGCGTCGTCGGCGAGGTGATGGGCAAGCTGCACCCGCACGGCGACGCGTCGATCTACGACGCCCTCGTGCGCATGGCCCAGCCCTTCTCGATGCGGCTGCCGCTGGTCGACGGCCACGGCAACTTCGGCTCGCTCGGCAACGACGACCCGCCGGCCGCGATGCGCTACACCGAGTGCCGGATGGCCGACGCCACCTCGCTGATGACGGAGTCGATCGACGAGGACACCGTCGACTTCACCGCCAACTACGACGGCCAGGAGCGCGAGCCCGTCGCCCTGCCGGCGGCCTATCCGAACCTCCTGGTCAACGGCGCCTCCGGGATCGCCGTCGGCATGGCCACCAACATGGCCCCGCACAACCTGGGCGAGGTCATCGCGGCCGCCCGCCACCTGATCCGGTACCCGGAGGCGGACCTGGAGGCGCTGATGCGCTTCGTGCCGGGCCCCGACCTGCCGACCGGCGGGCGGATCGTGGGGCTGTCCGGCATCAAGGACGCCTACGAGAACGGCCGCGGCACCTTCAAGATCCGCGCGACGGTCTCCGTGGAGGACGTCACCGCGCGCCGCAAGGGCCTGGTCGTCACCGAACTGCCCTTCACGGTGGGCCCCGAGAAGGTCATCGCGAAGATCAAGGACCTGGTCGGCTCGAAGAAGCTCCAGGGCATCGCGGACGTCAAGGACCTCACCGACCGCTCGCACGGCCTGCGCCTGGTGATCGAGATCAAGAATGGCTTCCACCCGGAGGCCGTGCTGGAGCAGCTGTACAAGCTGACGCCGATGGAGGAGTCCTTCGGCATCAACAACGTCGCGCTGGTCGACGGGCAGCCGCTGACCCTGGGCCTCAAGGAGCTGCTGGAGGTCTACCTCGACCACCGCTTCGAGGTCGTGCGCCGGCGCAGCGAGTTCCGCCGGACCAAGCGCCGCGACCGGCTGCACCTGGTCGAGGGGCTGCTGGTGGCCCTGCTCGACATCGACGAGGTCATCCGGATCATCCGCGACAGCGACAACTCCGCGCAGGCCAAGGAGCGCCTGATGGAGCACTTCTCGCTGAGCGAGGTCCAGACCCAGTACATCCTGGACACCCCGCTGCGCCGGCTCACCCGCTTCGACCGGATCGAGCTGGAGAGCGAGCGCGACCGGCTGACCGGCGAGATCGACGAGCTGACCGGGATCCTGGACTCCGACGCGGCGCTGCGCAAGCTGGTCTCGGCGGAACTGGCCGCGGTGGCGAAGAAGTTCGGCACCGAGCGGCGCACCGTGCTGCTGGAGTCGGCGGGCACCTCGGTGGCGGCGGTCCCGCTGGAGGTCGCGGACGACCCGTGCCGGGTGCTCCTGTCCTCCACCGGCCTGCTGGCCCGCACGGCCAACGCCGATCCGCTGCCCCTGGAGGAAGGCGGGGCCCGCACGAAGCACGACGTGATCGTCTCGCAGGTCGCGGCGACCGCCCGGGCCGACGTCGGCGCGGTCACCTCGTACGGGCGCCTGCTGCGCCTCCCGGTGATCGACCTGCCGCGGCTGCCGGACACGCACGCCGCGCCGAACCTGGCCGGCGGCGCCCCGGTCGCGGAGTTCCTCTCCGGGCTGGAGGCCGACGAGACGGTGGTCTGCCTCCTCTCCCTCGACGAGTCCTCGCAGGGCCTGGCCCTGGGTACCGAGCAGGGCGTGGTCAAGCGGGTCGTGCCGGACTATCCGGCGAACAAGGACGAGCTGGAGGTCATCACCCTCAAGGAGGGCGACCGGGTCGTCGGCGCGGTCGAGCTGCGCACGGGCGAGGAGGACCTGGTCTTCATCACCGACGACGCCCAGCTGCTGCGCTACCCGGCGAGCCAGGTGCGCCCCCAGGGCCGCCCGGCGGGCGGTATGGCCGGCATCAAGCTCGCCGGGAACGCCAAGGTGATCCACTTCTCGGCGGTGGACCCGGCCCGGGACGCGCTGGTGTTCACCGTGGCGGGCTCGCACGGGACGCTGGACGACTCGATGCGCTCGGGCAAGCTGACCCCCTTCGACCAGTACCCGCGCAAGGGACGGGCCACCGGCGGCGTGCGCTGCCAGCGGTTCCTGAAGGGCGAGGACGTCCTGACGCTGGCCTGGGCGGGCAACGCCCCGGTCCGCGCCGCCGCCAAGAACGGCTCCCCGGCCGCCCTGCCGGCCCCGGACCCGCGCCGCGACGGCTCGGGGACCGCGCTGCCGGCCGTCGTGGAGACGCTGGCGGGGGCCGCGCTGTAGCGGTGTGATCCGCGGAGGCGGGCGGAGCGGGCGGACAGCGGCGTTGCCGGGTCGCCCGCCCCGTCCGCCGACTACTGTTTTCCCCGTACACGCGGGTGGGGGGAGTGCAGGGCTGATGAGTCGTCGGACCGGCGGGTTGATCGGGGTCTGGGCCGAGGCCCAGCGACAGCAGCAGCAGACGCAGCTGATCCAGACGCGCGAGGCGGAGCGCCGGCAGCGGGCGTACGCACGCGACGCGGCCCGGGACCGGCGCGAACAGCAGGCCGCCTACCGGCAGCACCGCGAGGCGGAGGCGCGCCGCCGGACCGAGCAGCTCGACGCGCAGGTGGCGGCCCTGCAGGGGCTGCTGGCCGCGGGGTGCCGGGCGCCCGCCTTCCGGATGGCCGCCCTGGTACGGGACGAGCGGCTCCAGCCCTTCGACCCCGGCGGCCTCGCCCACCCCGTGCCCATGCCCCAGCTCGCGCAGTTCCACCAGCAGGACGGCGGCTGGGCCCTGGGCTCGCGCGGCCGGGCGGAACGGGAGGCCCACGACCGGTACACCCGGGCCTGGCAGGCCGCGCACGCCGCCGAGCAGGAACGGCTGCGGCAGCTGGCGGCGTACCGGCAGCAGTACGACCAGTGGGCGGCGGAGCAGCTCGCGGGGATCCGCCGGCACAACAGCGGTCTGACCGAGCTGGCGGGCGCGCTGCGCGCGGGCGATCCCGAGGCGGTCGTGGAGTACTTCTCGGCTGCCCTGTACGCCTCCTCCGCCTGGCCGGGGGAGCTGCCCCGCCAGGTGTCGGCGGCGTACGACCCGGCGGCGCGCCAGCTCGTACTGGACTGGGAGCTGCCCCGGTTCGAGGTGGTGCCGCAGACGAAGTCCGTGCGCTACATGCCGAGTACGGACCAGGACCGGGAGACGGCGCGGCCGGCCACGCAACGCCGGGCGCTGTACCGGGACCTGCTCGCGCAGTGCCTGCTGCTGGTGCTGCGCGAGCTGTACGCGGCGGACGAGTTCGGCGCCCTGGACTCCGTGGTCGTCAACGGGTTCGTGGACGACCACGATCCGGTGACGGGCCGGGAGGCGCAGCTCGTCCTGGCCACCGTTCAGGCGGCGCGCACCGCCTTCGCCGGGCTGCGGCTGGAGCAGGTGAGCGCGGTGGACTGCCTGGTCGAGGGGCTGCGCGGGCAGTTGTCGGCGCGCCCCGACCAGCTGACGGCCGTCCGGGCCGGCCGCCGGCCGGGCGAGGTCGGCGGGGACGTCGTCAGCCACGGCGGTCACGACGGGGGCGAGGAGGACGAGCCGGACCTCTTCCAGATGGACCCGATCGCCTTCGAGAACCTGGTCGCCGAGCTCTTCCGGGCGATGGGCATGGAGGCGGTCACCACGCAGCGGTCCGGCGACGGCGGCGTGGACGTCGAGGCACTGGACCCGGCGCCGATCCGGGGCGGGCGGATCGTGGTGCAGGTCAAGCGCTACCGCAACACCGTGCCGCCGACGGCGGTACGGGACCTGTACGGCACGGTCCAGGACAAGGGGGCGAACAAGGGGGTGCTGGTCACCACCGCCTCCTTCGGGCCGGGGTCCTACACCTTTGCCAACGGCAAGCCGCTGGAGCTGGTTCCCGGCGCTGACCTGGTCGGGCTGCTGCACCAGTACGGCCTGCGCGGGCGGCTCGGCGGTGGCGTAGCTGCCGCAACCCGCGATGTTCCCGCCCAGCGGACGCCCGAAGCCGCTCCTCCGGTGGAACACAACGTACTCGGCATGTCCTGGTCAGGGTCGGTGGCACTCGACGTGTGCGCATTGGTCTGCACGGGCGGCCGGGTGCTGAGCGAGGGCCACTTCGTCTTCTACAACAACCGTCAGACCCCGGACGGTGCGGTCCGGGCCTCCGCGCCCTCGGCACCCGACAAGGCCGCGCTGGAGGTCGCCTTCGACGCCCTGCCGACCGAGGCGGACCGTCTGGTCCTGGTGGCTGCGATCGACCCGGACGTGGACCCCCACGCCGACCTGGCCCGTTTCACCGATGCACGGATCCGGCTCCTGGACGCGGGCGGCGCGGAGACCGGGCAGTTGGAGGTCTCCGACGGCCGCGCCGGTGAAACGGCCCTGGTGCTGGGCTCGTTCCGGCGGCGGGTCAGCGGCGACTGGGACTTCGTGGTCGGCGGCAAGGGCTACCGCGGCGGCCTGGAGGCCCTGCTGGGCGACTTCGGCGTCGAGGTGGCCTAGGCCGGGGTCTCGTCCTCCGCCGAGGGGGCGTCCCCGCGGTCCGCCGCCGCGACGTAGCGCAGGACCGCCCACATGCTCTCGGGCCGGGCGTCCTGCGGGGCCGGCTCGCGGCAGGCGGCCAGCTCGCGCAGCAGGGCCGGGGCGTCGATGCCGGAGCCGATCAGGACGAGCTGCGTGCGGCGGCGCTCCCCCCGCCCCCAGGGGCTGGGGCCGAAGCGCAGGAAGCGGCCGACCGCGTGGACCTCGTACCGTTCCTCGTGGCCCGGCACGCCGAACCACACGAAGCCCTTGATCCGGTAGAGGCCGGCCGGGCGGCGGTCGAGGAAGTCGATGAGCCGCCGCGGCGACAGCGCCTGGTCGGAGGTGAACTCGACGCTCTCGTAGCGGGTGTGGGCGTGCCCGGCGTGGTCGTCGTCCCCCGGACGGGCCTCGGCGAGCAGGTCCTCGAAGGACAGCTGGCCCCGCGTCTCGGTCCAGGGGCGGCGGTCGAAGAGCAGTTCCGGGTCGATCCGCCCGTGGTCGGCGCCGACCAGGGGTGTCCCCGGGGCGCAGAGCGCGGCGATCTCCGCCTCGATGCGGGCGCGTTCGGCGGAGTCCACCCGGTCGGTCTTGTTGAGCACCACCAGGTCGGCGACCGACAGGTGGCGGTCGGTCTCGGGGTGCGCGGCCCGCGTCCGGTCGAACTCGGCCGCGTCGACGACCTGTACCAGGCCGCCGTAGCGGATGGCCGGGTTCTCGTTGGCCATCAGCATCCGGACCATCTCCTGGGGCTCGGCGAGCCCGCTGGCCTCGATGACGATCACGTCGATGCGGTGGACGGGGGCGGCCAGCTTGTCCAGGTACGCGTCCAGCTCGCTGCCGTCGACCGCGCAGCACAGGCAGCCCCCGCCGAGGGAGACCATCGAGTCGCCGACCTGTCCGGCCACCGACATCGCGTCGATCTCGATCGATCCGAAGTCGTTGACGACGACCCCGATCCGGGTGCCGCCCCGGTTGCCGAGGAGGTGGTTGAGCAGGGTGGTCTTGCCGGAGCCGAGGAATCCGGCGAGGACCACGACGGGAATGGGCTGGACGCTGTTCACCCGGACGATCGTAGTCAGCCCAGGACGGGTACCGGCTGCGGCGGCGTCGGTCCGGTGTAGCGCGCGGCCGGGCGGATGATCTTGGAGTCGGCGGCCTGCTCCAGGACGTTGGCGCTCCAGCCCACCACCCGGGCCGCACAGAAGGTCGGGGTGAACATCCCGCGCGGCAGTCCGCACAGCTCCATGACCACGCCCGCGTAGAACTCCACGTTGGTGTGCAGCTCGCGGCCCGGCTTGAGCTCGGCGAGGATCTCCTCCACCTGCCGCTCGACCTCGACGGCGAAGTCCACGAGCGGCCCGCCGAACCGCCGGGCGATGTCCCGCAGCATCCGCGAGCGCGGATCCTCGGTGCGGTAGACCGGGTGCCCGAACCCCATGATCCGGTCCCCGGCCAGGACCCGCTCCCGGATCCACGGCCCGATCCGCTCCACGGTGCCGATGGCGTCGAGGGTGTCCAGGGCGCGGCTGGGGGCCCCGCCGTGCAGCGGGCCGGAGAGCGCGCCGACCGCCCCGGTGAGGCAGGCGGCCACGTCGGCACCGGTGGAGGCGATGACGCGGGCGGTGAAGGTGGAGGCGTTGAAGCCGTGGTCGACGGTGGAGATCAGGTACTGCTCGACGGCACGGGCCCGGGCGGGGTCGGGCTCGCTGCCGGTCAGCATCCACAGGTAGTTGGCGGCGTACGGGAGGTCGTCGCGCGGCTCGACCGGCTCCAGACCCTGGCCCAGCCGGTGCAGGGCGGTGAGCAGGGTGGGTACGGCGGCGCAGGCGGCGAGCGCGTCGGCGGCCCGGCGCTCGGGGGTGAGGTCGTAGACCGGGCGGAAGCCGGCACTGGCGCCGAGTAGCGACAGCGCGGTGCGCAGCCCGGCGAGCGGTCCGGAGGGGGCGGTGGCGCGGGCGAGGGCGGGCAGGGTGTCCCGCACCTCGGCCGGAAGGTGGCGCAGCGCGGCGGTCTCGGCGGTGAAGGCGGCCCGCTCGGCGCCGTCCGCGGGGAGCGTGCCGCGGAACAGCAGGTGCCACACGTCCTCGAAGGTGCGGCTGGCGGCGAGCTCGACGGCCGAGTACTGGCGGTAGTGGTAGAAGCCCTCGCGGCCCCGGACGTCACCGAGCCGGGTGTCGGTGACCACGACTCCCGCGAGACCGCGGGGTACTTCGACGGTGGTGTTCATGCAGGGACCATCCACCCTTGACCGGATCGATGTCAATGTTGATTCGATCAATATATATAGGCTGGGTGTCATGAGTGATCTGGCCGGGGAGCGGCCCTCCGACATCAGCGCCGGGATACGGCTCACCACTCGGGAAGCGGCGCAGCTCCTCGGGGTGAAGCCCGCGACCGTGTACGCGTACGTCAGCCGCGGCCAGCTCGGCAGCCGCCGCGATGCGGCCGGCCGGGGCAGCACCTTCGACGCGCGCGAGGTGGAGGCCCTGGCGCGGCGCAGCCGGCGCGAGGCCGCCGGCCCCGCCGGGGAGCTCGCCGTGCGTACCGCGCTCACCCTCATCGAGGCCGACCGGTACTTCTACCGGGGCGTCGACGCGGTGGAGCTGGCCTCCCGGTACGCCTACGAGGAGGTCGCCGAGTGGCTCTGGACGGGCAGCCTGCCGCACGGGGCCCGGTTCACCGCTCCCCCTGAGGCCCTCGCCGCCGCCCGGCGGGCGGTGGCCGCGCTGCCCGACCACGGCGGGCCCCTCGACCGGCTCCGGGTCGCGGTCGCCGCCGCGGCGGTGGTGGACCCGCTGCGCTTCGACCTGTCCGAGGAGGCGGTCCTCGGCTCCGCGCGCTGCCTGATCCCGACGCTGGTCGGCGCCCTGCCCGAGGCGGCCCCGGCCGTCGCCCCGGCTTCCGTCCCGGCTTCCGTCTCGGGCGACGGTGACGGCGACCGCGACGGCGACGGCGACGGACGCCTAGCCCGGGCGCTGTGGCCCCGCCTGACCGGGCGGGAGCCGGACCCGGCGGCCGTGGACGCCCTGGACCTGGCCCTGGCCCTGCTGGTCGACCACGACCTGGCCGCCTCCACCCTGGCGGTACGCGTCGCCGCCTCGGCGCGGGCCCATCCGTACGCGGCGGTCTCGGCCGGGCTCGGCGTGCTGGAGGGCCCCCTGCACGGTGCGGCCGGGCGGCTCGCGCACCGGATGCTGGCGGAGGTGCTGGAGCGGGGCGGCGCCGCGCCGGTGGTGGCGGAGCACCTGCGCGCGGGGCGCCGGGTCCCCGGGCTCGGCCACCGGCTGTACCGGGGGGAGGACCCGAGGGCGCGGGCGCTGTTCGGGAGGCTGGAGGCGCTCCCGCAGGCCGCCGCGGCGCTCGGCGCGGCGCGGGACGTGGCCGCGGTGACGGCCCGGCACGGGCTGCACGCCAACGTGGACCTGGCGCTGGCGGTGCTCACGGTGTCCTGCGGGATGACCGCCGAGGCCGGGGAGACGGTCTTCGCGGTGGCCCGGACGGCGGGCTGGATCGCGCACGCGCTGGAGGAGTACCGGGAGCGCCCCCTGCGCATGCGCCCGAGCGGCCACTACACGGGCCCCCGCCCTCCCCGCCCGCTGCCCTGACGGGCGGGTCAGGGCCCGGGGCCGCGCCACCGCTCCTCGATGGCCCGGGCGCGGGCGAAGTGCTCCGCGGCCTCCGCGTCGCGGCCCAGCAGGACGGCCAGTTCGCCGAGGGTGCGGGCCACCGGGCGGACGGCCACCGTGAACCCGGAGGAGGGCGGCGGGGCGTCCCGGTAGGGCAGCAGGGCCTCGTACAGCTCCCGCGCGCCCCGCCGCTCCCCCAGCAGCACCAGGGTCATCGCCCGGAAGGTCCCGAACACCTTGAACAGGTAGTCCGTGCGCAGCGGTCCCGCCAGGGCCAGCACCTCCCGGGCCTCCCGCGCCTCCCCCGCCGCGGCCAGCGCCGGCGCGAGCAGGTCGGCGGCCGCCGGCCCGAACGCCGCGTACACCTGCCGGGCCCACGGCAGCGCCTGCGCCATCCGGCCCTGGCCGGCCCGCAGCGTCGCCGTCGCGATCACCAGGTGCCCTTCCGCGTGCGGCGAGCCCTGCCGGGCCATCCGCGCCGCCGACTGCCGGTAGCGCAGCTCCGCCTCCCCGGTGCGCCCCTCTATGTGCGCGAGGGTCGCCGCCACCGTCTCCCCGACGGCCATCGGACCCGGCATGCGGTACGTCCGCGCGAACTCCGTCCACTGCTCCACGAGCCGGTGCACGCCGGCGACGTCGCCCTCGGCGGCGAGGGCGGTGGAGCGGACGAACATCCCGTACCACTGGTGGGACGGCAGGTCGTGCTCGGCACCGAGCTGTTCGAGTTCGCGCCCCAGGGCGGCCCGTTCCGGCCCTTCCAGGTCGGCGTCCAGCTCCTTGACCAGCGTCGCGAGCGCGCCCGCCCGCAGCACCGGGTCCCCCGCCTGCCGGGCCAGCACCAGCGCCTCGCGCGCGGCGGCCCGTACGGCGGGGACCTTCGCGTCGGACAGCTCGGCGGCGTACGCGCACAGCAGCCGGCAGCGTACGGCCGGTTCCAGGCCGGTCCGCGCCAGCAGCCGCTCCAGCTGCTCCACCACCGGACGGTCGACCACGCCGTAGGGCCGCGTCTGCCACGGCGTCGGCTCGCTCCAGGCGGTGAAGGCCCGGATCAGGAGCTCCTCCCGGCCGGCCGCGACCGCCCGGTCGACGGCGGTGCGCCGGGTCTCGCGGGCCGCGGTGACCGCCCCGGCCCGCACCTGCGCCCGCAGGAGCCGCCCGAGCAGCTCGGCGCGTTCGGCCTCGCGGTCGCCGCCGTGGGCCGCGGGGAGGCGCTCGGCGCAGGCCACCGCGTCGGCCAGTCGGCCCGCCGCAGCCTCGTGCGCGTACCGGGCCTCGGCGAGCGCGGCGGCCCGCAGGCAGTAGTCCACGGCCTTGGCGGCGCTCGCCGAGGAGGCCGCGCGCGCGAAGTGGTGGGCCAGCACGGACACGTCGTCCGGGGCGAACCGTTCCAGGGCGGCCCCGATCCGCGCGTGCATCCGAGAGGCCCGCAGCCGGCTGAGGTCGGCCAGCAGGGTGTCGCGGACCAGGGCGTGCGCGAAGCGGACCCGTCCGGGCCCGGGCTCGACCAGCAGCCCGGCCAGCAGCCCGGCCTCCAGGGCGGCCAGGACCGCGTCCTCGTCGGCGTCGGCCGACTCCACGAGCACCTCGACGGACGACTCCCGTCCCGCGAGGGCGGCCAGGCGCAGTACGGCGACCACCGCTTCCGGGAGTCGCCCGAACCGGCGGCGCAGCACGTCCCGTACCCCCTCGGGCACCTCGGACAGCGCCACCAGCGTCCCCTCGCCGCCGAGCAGCCGCGCGCTCTCCCGCACGTAGAAGGGGTTGCCTCCGGTGCGTTCCGCCAGCGCGGCCACCGTCTCCGGGTCGACGTCCGGCCCGCCCAGCGCCCGCACCACCTCGGCCACGGCCTCCTCGGGCAGACCGCGCAGGACGACCCGGGCCGGGGAGCGGCGCGCGAGGCCGGCGAGGGTGTCGCCGAGCCGCCCCTCCACCTCGTCGGGGCGGTACGCGGCCACGAGCAGCAGCGGCGTCCCGGGCGCGAGTTCCGTCACCCCGGACAGCAGGGAGAGGGTCTCGGAGTCGGCCCAGTGCAGGTCGTCCAGGACGACGGCGACGGGCCGCCCCCGCGCCGCGCCGGCCAGCCACTGCCAGACGGCCCGGTGCAGCCGGAACCGCCCGGCGGCGGCGTCCTCCCCGTCCGGCCGTACGCCCTCCGCCAGCAGCGGCGCGAGCACCGCGGCGGTCCCCGGGTCGGGCGGGGCCGCCGCCTCGACGGTGCGCAGCGCCTCCACCCAGGCCCAGGCGGGCGGCGCCCCTTCGGCGTCGGTGGTACGGCCCACGGCGACGAGCCAACCCTCGGCGCGCAGCCCCTCGCCGAGCCGGTGCAGCAGCGCCGACTTGCCGAGCCCCGCCTCGCCCGTGACCAGGGCGACGGCCGGTCCCGCCGCCCGGGCGCGGTGCGCGGCCCGCGTCAGCTGCCCGAGCTCGGCCTCCCGCCCGACGAACAGGCCGCCGTCGCCCGGACCGCCGACATCCGGAGCGCCGGTACCCGGGGTGCCGGCATCCAGGGTGCCGATACGCGGACCGCCGACATCCGGGCCGCTGGTACGCGGACCGCCGGTATTCGGGGGGCCGGTAAGCAGGCTGCCGGCGGCCGCGGGGCCGGTACGCGGGCCGCCCTCACCCCGGACGCCGGCCTCCTCGCCGGCGGGCACCGGGCCGTCCGCCGGAGCCACGGGGGTCCGGGCGGCGGGGGTCCCGGTCCCCGCGGCAGCCGTCGCCTCGCGCAGCGGCGTGTCGTCCTGGGCCAGGACCGCACGCTCCAGCGCGACCAGGGCCGGGCCGGGATCCAGCCCCGCTTCCTCGGCCAGTGCGGCCCGCGCCCGGCGCAGCGTCGTGAGGGCGTCGGCCTGCCGCCCGGCCGCCCAGAGCGCGAGCGCGTGCAGCCGCCAGGCCTCCTCCCGCAGCGGCTCCTCGCCGGTGAGCAGCGCCGCCTCGGAGACGGCCGCGGCCAGGTCGGGGGCCCGGAGCGCCGCGGCGACGGCGAGCTCCCGCGCCGCCAGCCGGAGTTCGCCGAGCCGCATGATCTCGGGATGGCTCCACGGCTCGTCCGCGGTGTCCGCGTAGGCCTGGCCCCGCCACAGCGCGAGCGCCTCGCGGAGCAGCCCGCGCGCGGTCCCCGGCTCGGCGGCCAGCCGCTCGCGGGCCTCACCGAGCAGCCCCTCGAACCGCCAGGCGTCGACGGCGTCCCCGGGCAGCCGCAGCGCGTAGCCGGGGGGAGCGCTCACGAGCAGCCGCGCGGGGGCGCGGGGGGCGCGGCCCGGCTCCAGCAGCCGGCGCAGGTTGGAGACGTAGGCCTGGAGGGAGGCGACGGCCCGGGCGGGGGCGGCGCCCTGCCAGAGCTCCTCGATCATCCGGTCGACCGATACGACCCGGCCGCGCGCCGATACCAGCAGCGCCAGCACGGAGCGCTGGCGGTGGCCGCCCAGGGGGACGGCTTCGCCGTCCCGCTCGGCGGTGAGGGACCCGAGTACGCGTATGTGGACCATGGCCGGTCCAATCTAAGCCGGACCGGCCAATTCCCCTCCCCGGGAAGCCAGGTGGTGTCCCCGGAGCCGGTTCCAAGAGGCTTCCAAGAACCTTCCATGAGCCAGCCGCGAGTCTCTCTCCATGAAGACGACACGGGAACGCACCGCCCCCGCCCCCGACACCCACGAGATGGTGGTCATCCACCGCGGTCTGCGCCGGGAGGCCCGCCTGCTGGTCGAGCTGATCGCCGCCGTTGAGCCCGGGGACACCGCCCGGGCCCGGGTGCTGGCCGACCACTTCCGCGACTACCGGCTCGGCCTCGACAACCACCACCACGGCGAGGACGAGCACCTGTGGCCCCCGCTGCTGGCCCGTGTCGATCTCGAAGCGGACCTGGTGCTGCGCATGGAGGCCCAGCACGAGCGGATCGCCGCGAGCCTCACGGCGGCCGAAGCGGCCCTGCCCGCCTGGGAGGGCGGGGCCGGCGAGGCCGAGCGCGACGCCCTGGTCGCCGTACTCGCCGAGCACCGCGCGGTCCTGGTCGAGCACCTGGACGACGAGGAGGCCTTCCTCCTCCCGCTCGCAGCCCGGCACCTGTCGGCGCACGAGTGGGGCGCGCTGGGCGAGCACTTCATGACGAGCACGCCCAAGCCCAAGCTGCTGTTCTTCCTCGGCATGGTCCTCGAGGACGCCGACCGTGACGAGCGCGCCGCGATGCTCACCGCCCTGCCGTCCGCCGCACGCCTGCTGTGGCACGCCGTCGGCCGTCCCGCCTACGCACGCAGGGTGCGCACCGTCCGCAGCTCCGCCCGCTGACCCGCCCCGCACGTCCCCTTCCCGGAGAGCCCGCCATGTCCCTCAAGCACCTCACCACCGCCCTGGCCGCCGTCGGCGGCGCGTTCATCCTCTTCATCGGCCTCAGCTACCTGCTCGCCCCGCAGGCCACCGCCCCCGACTTCGGCATTCCCACCTGGCCGCGGCAGGAGGGCGCCGCCTTCCTCGCCGTCAAAGGGGTACGCGACATCTCGACCGGCCTGGTCATCCTGGCGCTGCTGCTCACCGGACACCGCCGGGCGCTCGGCTGGGCCATGGCCGCGATCGTCTCCGTCCCCGCCGGCGACATGGTGATCGTGCTGACCAGTGGCGGACCGGCCGGCACGGCGTACGGGGTGCACGGCTTCACCGCCCTGGCCGTCGCGGTCACCGCCGCCCTGCTGCTGCGCGAACGCCCTGCCGCGCCCGCCCTCACCACCCCCGCCTCCGACCCCGCGCGCTCCGCCTGAAAGCGAGACCCCCGATGTCCCTGATCCCGCCCGCCCGCGAAGGCTCCTTCAACCGGTCCGTCATCGTCCGCGAGGCCGAGGCCGAGACGCTCGGCGCCGCCCCGACCACCATCCGGCTCCTCGCCGACAGCAGCTCCACCGGTGGCGCCCTCTCCACCCAGCGCGTGAGCCTGCTCGACGGGGCGAACGGCGCCGCGCCCCACCGCCACTCCCGCTCCGCGGAGCTCTTCTACCTCCTGGACGGCACCGCTCAGCTCCTCTCGGGCGACCAGGTCGTGACCGCCGGGCGCGGCGACCTGGTGATCGTCCCGCCCGGCCTCGACCACGCCTTCGCCGCCGCCCCCGGCGAGGACGCCGAGATCCTCATCGTCATCACCCCGGGCATCGAGCGCTTCGAGTACTTCCGCCACCTGGAGCGCATCGCCTACGGCAAGGTGCCGCCGGAGTCCCTCCTGGACGTCCAGGAGCTCTACGACACCCACTTCTCGCGCAGCGAGCCGTGGGACCTGGCCCGCAGGGCCTGACGGGACGCCCCGCGGGCCCTGGGGTGGGCCTTCTCATAGACCGGAGAAATTCCGCTTCGGTCCCGGCCGCCCTACGGTGCTGGACATGCGGTTCCTCCCCACGAGCGCTCGGCGCCTCGGGCTGCCCCGACGGGCCGTCTCGCAGATCCTGCTCACCCAGCTGGCCATCGCGGCGGGGGTCGCCGTGCTGGCCACCGGCCTCTTCCTGGCGCCCCTGAGCGGCCAGCTGGACGACCAGGCGATGCGGCGGGCCCTCGCGATCGCCCAGAGCGCGGCGGCGGACCCGTCCCTGGCCGCCGGCCTCCTGCGGTCGGGGCCGACGCCGGACAGCCCCGTCCAGTCGGCTGCCGAGCGGATCCGCCGGGCGACCGGGGCCGAGTACGTGGTCGTCGTCGACCTCGACGGCATACGCCGCTCCCACCCGAGCGCCGAAAGGATCGGGCGGCCGGTCTCCACCGACCCGGGTGACGCACTCGCCGGCCACGAGGTGATGGAGATCGACGAGGGCACCCTGGGCCGCTCCGCCCGCGGCAAGGTCCCCCTGGTCGCCGCCGACGGGGAAATCGTCGGCGCCGTCTCGGTCGGCATCGCCTACGACAGCGTGCGCGACCGGCTGCTCGGCGCCATCCCCGGGCTGCTCGCCTACGCGGGCGGCGCCCTCGCGGCCGGGGCGCTCGCCGCCTGGCTCCTCTCCCGCCGGATCCACCGGCAGACCCGCGACCTGGCCTTCTCCGATATCGCGGGCCTCCTCGCGGAGCGCGAGGCCATGCTCCACTCCATCCGCGAGGGCGTGATCGCCCTCGACCGGGACGACCGGGTGCGCCTCGTCAACGACGAGGCCGTCCGGCTGCTGGGCCTCGCCCCGGCCGGCGCGGGCACCCTCGCGGGGCGGCCCCTGGACGAGGTCCTCGGCGCGGGCCGCACCACCGACGTCCTCACCGGGCGCGTCACGGGGCGCGACCTGCTCACCGTCCAGGGCCCGCGGGTGCTGGTCGCCAACCGGGCCCCCACCGCGGACGGCGGAGCCGTCGCCACCCTGCGCGACCGCACCGAGGTGGAGCACCTGAGCCGCGAGCTGGACTCCACCAAGGGGCTGATCGACGCCCTGCGCGCCCAGGACCACGAGCACGCCAACCGCCTCCACACCCTCCTCGGCCTCCTCGAACTGGGCCTGCACGAGGAAGCCACGGCCTTCGTCACCGAGGTCGTCGGCGTCCACCGCACCACCGCCGAGCAGGTCACCGAGAAGGTCCACGACCCGCTGGTGGCGGCCCTCCTGGTGGGCAAGGCCACTGTCGCCGCCGAACGCGGCGTCGCGCTGCGCCTCGCCCCGCCCACCCTCCTCCCCGACCGTCTCGTGGACCCGGGCGGTCTCGTCACGATCCTCGGCAACCTCGTCGACAACGCCCTGGACGCGGCGGCCGGCTCGGCCGCGCCCCTGGTCGAGGTCGACATCCGCGCGCAGGGGCGCACCGCCGTCCTGCGGGTGCGCGACAGCGGACCCGGGATCCCCGCCGGGCGGAGCGAGGAGATCTTCACCGAGGGCTGGTCGACCAAGCAGCCCGCGGCCCACCGCGAGCGAGGGCTGGGCCTGGCCCTGGTACGCCGCCTCGCGGAGCGGCAGGGCGGCAGCGCCCGGGCCGGTGCAGCAGAGGACGGAGGGGCGGAGTTCTCCGTCGTACTCCCGGAGGCCCTGCGATGAACGAGACCCCGATGCACGTATTGGTCGTCGACGACGACATGCGTGTTGCCAGGATCAACGCGGCGTACGTGGCGAAGGTTCCCGGTTTCCAGGTCGTCGGCGAGGTCCACTCGGCGGCCGCGGCCCTGGACTTCCTCACCACCCGCCCGGTGGACCTCGTCCTCCTCGACCACTACCTCCCGGACGGCAACGGCCTGGACCTGGTCCGCCGCCTGCGCCAGCTGGGCCGGCACACCGACGTGATCATGGTCACCGCCGCCCGGGACCTGGCCACCGTCCAGGCGGCCATGCGGCTCGGCGCCCTCCAGTACCTGGTCAAACCGTTCACCTTCGCCGGTCTGCGCGCCAAGCTGGAGGCCTACGCCTCCCTGCGCCGCTCCCTCTCCGGCGGCGGCGAGGCCGAACAGGCCGAGGTCGACCGCATCTTCGGCGCCCTCGCCGCGGCCGGAACCCCGAACGAGCTGCCCAAGGGCCACTCCCCCACCACCGCCGAACTGGTCCGCCGGGTGCTGCGCGCGGCCAAAGGCCCCCTGTCCACCCAGCAGATCGCCGACCGCGCCGGTATCAGCCGCCAGACCGCCCAGCGCTACCTGAAGCTCCTGGACCGGGCGGGGCGCGTCACGCTCGCCCTGCGCTACGGGGAGACCGGCCGCCCGGAACACCGCTACGCCTGGCGCCCCCCGGACGGCGGCTGAACGGCCCGCCGTCCACCCGGGCTCACACCGCGCCGGCCCCCGTCAGGGAGCGGACCTCCGTCTCGGCGTGCTTGCGCTCGTCCGGCTCCTCGGCGGAGGTGACCGTACCCAGCCAGCCCGCCAGGAAGCCGAGCGGGATCGAGACGATCCCCGGGTTCTGCAACGGGAAGTACTGGAAGTCCACGCCGGGGAAGAGCGCTTCGGGACTCCCGGAGACCACGGGAGACAGGACGACCAGCAGCACCGCCGGGAGCAGCCCCCCGTACACGGACCAGACCGCCCCCCGTGTCGTGAAGCCCCGCCAGAACAGCGAGTACAGCAGCACCGGCAGGTTGGCCGAGGCCGCCACGGCGAAGGCGAGCCCCACCAGGAAGGCCACGTTCAGGTCCTGGGCGAGCAGCCCGAGGGCGATGGCCACCGCCCCGATGCCCACGGCCGCGGCCCGGGCCACGGCCACCTCGCTGCGCTGACGGGCGTGGCGGCGCTTGAGGGAGGCGTACAGGTCGTGCGCGACGGAGGCCGACGAGGCCAGGGTGATCCCGGCGACCACGGCGAGGATGGTGGCGAAGGCGATGGCGGCCACCACGGCGAACAGCACCGCGCCGCCGGTGGACTCGGCGCCCCCGCCGAGGAAGGCCGCAAGCAGCGGTACGGCCGTGTTCCCCGAGGCGTTCGAGGCCCGCACTTCGTCGGGCCCGACCAGCGCGGCCGCGCCGAATCCGAGGACGACGGTCATCAGGTAGAAGCCCCCGATCAGCGCGATCGCCCACACCACCGACCGGCGGGCCGCCCGTGCGGTCGGCACGGTGTAGAAGCGCGACAGGATGTGGGGCAGGCCCGCGGTGCCGAGGACCAGCGCGAGGCCGAGGCTCATGAAGTCGGCCCGGGCGGTCCAGCCCCCGCCGTACTTGAGGCCGGGGCCCAGGAACCGGGCCCCGTGCCCGCTGCGCTCGGCGGCGCCGGAGAGGAGCTGGTCGAGGTTTCCGTGGAAGCGGAGGAGGACGAGCACGGTCAGGGTGACGGCCCCGCCCATCAGCAGCACCGCTTTGACGATCTGGATCCAGGTGGTGGCCCGCATCCCGCCGAAGGTCACGTAGACCACCATCAGCGCGCCCACCCCGACCACGGTCAGGGTCCGGGCGGCGGGGCCCGAGTCCGCGAGCAGCAGCCCCACCAGGCTGCCCGCCCCGACCATCTGGGCGACCAGGTAGAGCACGGAGACGACCACCGAGGAGGTCCCGGCGGCGATCCGGACGGGCCGTTCGCTCATCCGGGCCGCCACCACGTCGGCGAGGGTGAACCTCCCGCAGTTGCGCACCAGTTCGGCGACCAGGAACAGGACCACCAGCCAGGCGACGAGGAAGCCGACCGAGTAGAGCAGGCCGTCGTAGCCGAAGAGGGCGATCAGCCCGGAGATCCCCAGGAAGGAGGCCGCGGACATGTAGTCGCCGGCGATGGCGAAACCGTTCTCCATGGGGGTAAAAAGCCGCCCGCCGGCGTAGAACTCCTCGGCCGAGCCGTGCCGGTTGCGGCTGACCCAGGTCGTGATGCCGAGGGTGACCGCGATGAAGGCGCTGAAGAGGATCAGCGCGAGCGTCTGGTGCTCGTGGGTCACGCCCCCTCCCCCCGGACCGTGCGCGGACGCTGCCGGCCGGGCTCCTGCCCGCCTTGGTGCACCCGTTCCTGCTCGCGTTCCTGCGCCCGCTCCTGCGCCCGCTCCTGCTCGCGTTCCTGCTCGAAGACCGTCCAGCGCAGGTCGAGCGCGGCACGGTCCCGGCGCAGCCGCGCGTGCCGGGCGTACGCCCAGGTCAGCAGGAAGGTGCTGAGGAACTGCCCGAGGCCCGCCAGCAGGGCCACGTTGACCGCTCCGGCCACGGGGCGGGCCATGAACCCGGGCGCCGCGGTGGCGGCGGCCACGTAGGCGACGTACCAGAGGAAGAAGCCGGCGGTCGCGGGGACGACGAACCGCCGGTAGCGCCCGCGGACCTCCTGGAAGGCGGCGCTGCGCTGCACTTCGAGGTAGATGTCGGATGCGCGGGGCGCCGGCCGGCCTCCGGGGGACGAGGGGGCCGGGACCGGGTCCGCGCCCTCCCCCTCGCCTTCGCCCCAGCCCACGGCCAGTGCGTGGTACCAGGGGTCGTCCAGCCGGATCGTTCCGGCATCACGGCCTTCGTGCTTGTCCACCGAACTCTCCTTGTCCGCTGCCGCATTGGCCGCGTGCCCACAAGGATGTGCCGGATGGTCGGTTTCCGGACTGATGTCCCGGTGCTCTTCACCCCTTCAGGTGATGGAGCGCGGGGTACCGGTGTGCCGGGGCACCGTTTCCGGGCGTCCCGCACCGGCGGGTCCGGGCGCGCGGTACCGGCCGCCCCGGCCGGTACCGCCCCCCCGGATCAGGCGTCGATGCGCGAGCGGTCCAGGGTCGCCGCGGAGCCGGTGATGAACTCCTTGCGCGGGGCCACCTCGTTGCCCATGAGCAGATCGAAGACCTGCTCGGCGGAGTCCAGGTCGCCGATGTTGATCCGCCGCAGGGTGCGGTGGCGCGGGTCCATGGTGGTCTCCGCCAGCTGGTCCGCGTCCATCTCGCCGAGGCCCTTGTAGCGCTGGATGGCGTCCTTGTACCGGATGTTCTTGCGCTGGTACTCCAGCAGGGTCTGGCGCAGCTCGTTGTCCGAATACGTGTAGACGTACTTGTCCTGGCCCTTCTTCGGCTGGACCAGCTCGATCCGGTGCAGCGGCGGCACGGCCGCGAAGACCCGGCCGGCCTCCACCATCGGGCGCATGTACCGCTGGAAGAGCGTGAGCAGCAGGCAGCGGATGTGGGCGCCGTCGACGTCGGCGTCGACGAGCAGGACGATCTTCCCGTAGCGGGCGGCGTCGATGTCGAAGGTACGGCCCGAGCCGGCTCCTATGACCTGGATGATCGCGCCGCACTCGGCGTTCTTCAGCATGTCCGAGACCGAGGACTTCTGGACGTTGAGGATCTTGCCCCGGATCGGCAGCAGCGCCTGGAACTCGGAGTTCCGCGCGAGCTTGGCCGTACCGAGCGCGGAGTCGCCCTCGACGATGAAGAGCTCGCTGCGGTCCACGTCGTCGCTGCGGCAGTCGGCCAGCTTGGCCGGCAGCGAGGAGGACTCCAGCGCGGTCTTGCGGCGCTGCGCCTCCTTGTGCTGCCGGGCCGCGATGCGGGTCCGGGCGGCCGCGACGATCTTCTCCATCACGGCGCGGGCCTGCTGCTTGTCGTCGCGCTTGGTGGAGGTCAGGAAGGCCTTGAGCTCCTTGGCGACGACGGCGGCCACGATCCGGGTGGCCGCGGAGGTGCCGAGGACCTCCTTGGTCTGGCCCTCGAACTGCGGCTCGGCGAGGCGGACGGTGACGACCGCCGTCATCCCCTCCATCGCGTCGTCCTTGACCACGTCGTCCTCGGCGACGCGCAGGAGCTTCGCCGAGCGCAGCACCTCGTTCACGGTCTTGGTGACCGAACGCTCGAAGCCGGAGACGTGGGTGCCGCCCTTGGGGGTGGCAATGATGTTCACGAAGGACTTGACGCTGCTCTCGTACCCCGTGCCCCAGCGCAGGGCGATGTCCACGCCCAGCTCGCGGGTGACCTCGGTGGGGGTCATGTGGCCGCGGTCGTCGAGGACCGGGACGGTCTCCTTGAAGGTGCCCGTGCCGGTCAGGCGCAGCACGTCGCAGACGGCCTTGTCCTGGGCGAGGTAGTCGCAGAACTCGCTGATGCCCCCGTCGAAGCGGAAGGTCTCCTCGGTCTTGCCGGCGCCGTCGATGCCCCGCTCGTCACGGACGACGATGGTCAGGCCCGGGACGAGGAAGGCGGTCTGGCGGGCGCGCTGATAGAGGTTCTCCAGGGAGAGCCGGGCGTCCTTGAGGAAGATCTGGCGGTCGGCCCAGTAGCGGATCCGGGTGCCGGTCTTGCCCTTGGCGATGCGCTTGACCTTGCGCAGCCCGCTCGACGGGTCGAAGGGGCTGTCGGGCCCCTGCTCGGTGAACATTCCGGGCACGCCGCGGCGGAAGCTGACGGCGTGCGTGGAGCTGCCGCGGTCCACCTCGACGTCCAGGCGGGCGGAGAGGGCGTTGACGACCGAGGCGCCGACGCCGTGCAGACCGCCGGAGGCGGCGTAGGAGCCCCCGCCGAACTTGCCGCCGGCGTGCAGCTTGGTCATGACGACCTCGACGCCGGACAGGCCGGTCTTGGGCTCGACGTCGACCGGGATGCCGCGGCCGTTGTCGCGGACCTCGACCGAGGCGTCCTCGTGGAGGATCACCTCGATGTGGTCGCAGTAGCCGCCCAGGGCCTCGTCGACGGAATTGTCGATGATCTCCCAGAGGCAGTGCATCAGGCCCCGGCTGTCGGTGGAGCCGATATACATGCCGGGGCGCTTGCGAACGGCCTCGAGGCCTTCGAGGACGAGCAGGTGCCGCGCGGTGTAGTTGGAACCGTCCCGGTCTGCTCCGGACAGCAGCGCGCTGGAAGGCACGGACGTGTCGGCGGTCACGCAGTTCGCTCCTCGCTGAATTTCTTTTCTGGCCCGGTAGGGCGCAGGGGTGGCTGGGTCGCCGGTCGAAGGGTACCGAGGCCTGGTAGAGCGGATGCAACGCCACCCTCGCGGCTTCCTCAGCGTAGTGCAGATCCGCACGGATGTTCGATCCCCCGTGGGGGTGAAGCAAACATCACGTTCCCTTCGACGCATGAACCATTTAGGGTTCGGGCACGTCCTCATGAACACCGGCACTCACGCCGGCGAGGACGAGAACTGCTACAAGCGAACGACTGACAACGCGAAACCGTAAAGCAACGCAATACGGCTCCTTCGCCGCCAACCGGCAGCAGCCGGCCAGCTTCGGAAGGAAGTTTCGAGGAAAAGCCGCGAGCGGGAACGTTTTCGGCCTGGTTGGATGTTGACCCTGGTACGACAGCTCGTCGAGCTAGAGAAGAGGCGACGTGACTACTGTTCTGACACCCGCGACCCCGCTGACGGCCGCTGACCGATGCGACCGTTGCGGCGCCCAGGCATATCTGCGCGTCGTCCTCCTGAGCGGTGGTGAACTGCTCTTCTGCGCCCACCACGGGCGCAAGTTCGAGCCGGAACTCAAGAAGATCGCCGCGGAGATACAGGATGAGACCGAGCGGCTCACGTCCGCTCCGGCCGCCGGCGCGGCCGACGAGGACCGCTGACACAAGGCCTGCACCTCGCATCCGACGAGCCAGGACCGGCAAGGCCGGTCGACGGGCGGCATCTCTGAGACCCAGGGACGCCGCCCGTCCTCATGTCCGAGGCACTTCCCGCTCCAGCGCCCCGCCCCTTTCCGGCCCCCGCACCCCTCGCGGGGCCGTACGGGGCACCTGGAGCCCCTCCGGGCGCCCCGCCCACCCCTTTAGACCCCTCCCGGCTCCCCGCCCGTCTCGGAGCCGCTCACGAACCCGACCAACGGGGCGATCCGGGTGTACACCCCCGGGCTGTCGGCCCGCCCGCAGCCGCGGCCCCAGGACACCACCCCGATGAGCCGCCCCTTGGCCACGAGCGGTCCGCCGCTGTCGCCCTGGCAGGCGTCCTTCCCGCCGGTGCCGTCGCCCGCGCACACCATGGATTCCTGGCGGTACTGTCCGTCGGCGTCCCCGGGGTACGCGCGGCGGCAGACGTCGTCCGCCAGCACCGTGACCTGCGCGGCCCGCAGCCCGTACGCGTAGTCGCCGAAGCCGCTGGTGTCGCCCCACCCGTAGACCGCCGCCTCGGTGCCCGCCGCGTAGGCCGTGTGGCCGGCCGCCGCCATCGGGAGGACGTGATCGGCCGGCACCGTTTCGGCCAGCTCCAGTACGGCGAGGTCCCCCGCGTTGGTCTCGGGGTCGTACGCCGGGTTCACCCGGGCCGCGCGCACCGCGATCTCGCGGCCGTCGGGCGCGCGGAGCTCCGTACGCCCGGTGATCACGCGGAAGTCGGGGACCGATTCGACCGGCCCGCCCAGGACCTGGCGGCCGAGGCAGTGGGCCGCCGTCACCACCGTGCTCGGTCCGACGACGACCCCGCCGCAGAACTGGCCGTCCCTGGTACCCCCGAACCGGTCACGGCTGGCGAGGGCCACGACCCAGGGGCTGTCGGCGACCTTGACCGGCTTCCCGCCTATGACGACGCTGTCCGCGGCTGCCGTGGGCGCCTGGGCGAGCGGCGCCGCGGCCGCTCCCGCCACCAGGGTCAGAGCGCCCGCCAGGGCTCGGGCGAAGGGACGACTCATGAGGCCTCCTGACTCTGAGTGTGCTCGATTACACCCAGAGTGGGATGACCGGGGGCCGACCGCACCTGCGCGGCCGGTCGCGGGGCCCTCGGAGTCCCGTCGAAGGTCCTTCGGCGGCCGGTGGAGGGACGGCCGGGTGCCGGGGGGAGCCCCGCCCCCCGGCCGCCCGGGCCGGCTCAGCCGGCGTGCCCGCTCAGTCGAGGTAGTCGCGCAGCACCTGGGACCGCGAGGGGTGGCGCAGCTTCGACATGGTCTTGGACTCGATCTGGCGGATGCGCTCACGGGTGACCCCGTAGACCTTGCCGATCTCGTCGAGGGTCTTGGGCTGCCCGTCGGTCAGTCCGAAGCGCATCGACACGACGCCCGCCTCGCGCTCGCTCAGGGTGTCGAGCACCGAGTGGAGCTGCTCCTGCAGGAGCGTGAAGCTCACGGCGTCGGCCGGGACGACCGCCTCGGAGTCCTCGATGAGGTCACCGAACTCGCTGTCGCCGTCCTCGCCGAGCGGGGTGTGCAGGGAGATCGGCTCGCGGCCGTACTTCTGCACCTCGATGACCTTCTCGGGGGTCATGTCGAGTTCCTTGGCGAGTTCCTCCGGGGTGGGCTCGCGGCCCAGGTCCTGGAGCATCTGACGCTGGACGCGGGCGAGCTTGTTGATCACTTCGACCATGTGCACCGGGATGCGGATCGTGCGGGCCTGGTCGGCCATGGCACGCGTGATCGCCTGCCGGATCCACCACGTCGCGTACGTGGAGAACTTGTAGCCCTTGGTGTAGTCGAACTTCTCGACCGCGCGGATCAGACCCAGGTTGCCCTCCTGGATCAGGTCGAGGAAGAGCATGCCGCGGCCGGTGTAGCGCTTGGCCAGGGAGACCACCAGGCGGAGGTTGGCCTCCAGCAGGTGGTTCTTGGCGCGGCGGCCGTCCTCGGCGATGATCTCCAGCTCGCGCTTGAGCTTGGGCGCCAGCTTGTCGGAGTTCGCCAGCTTGTCCTCGGCGAACAGGCCCGCCTCGATGCGCTTGGCGAGCTCGACCTCCTGCTCGGCGTTGAGGAGCGGCACCTTGCCGATCTGCTTGAGGTAGTCCTTGACGGGGTCGGCGGTGGCACCGGCCACGACGACCTGCTGCGCCGGGGCGTCGTCCTCGTCGTCCGAGATGACGAAGCCCTTGTTCTCGCCGCTCTCGTCCTCTTCCTCGGCCTCCGCCTTCACGGCGTCGGGGGCCTCGTCGACGGTCTCCTCGTCGCCCTCGTCGGCGGCCTTCTTGGCGGCGGTCTTCTTCGCCGCCGTCTTCTTCGCGGCGGCCTTCTTGGCGGGGGCGGCCTTCTTGGCCGCGGTCTTCTTCGCCGCCGTCTTCTTCGCGGCGGGCTCGGCTGCGGGCTCCCCGGCCAGCGCGTCGGTGGTCTCCGGGTCCGGCGTCCCCGCCTCCGCGGCGGGGTCGGCCGCTGCCGGGGCGGCCGCCGTCTTGGCCGCGACGGTCTTCGTCGCCGTCCGCTTCGCGGGAGTCTTCGCTGCGACGCTCTTGCGTGGGGTGCGCTTGGGCGACTCCGCGGCACTGACCATCAGCGTCACACCCTCTTCCTCGAGGATCTGGTTGAGGCTGCGCAGGACATTCTTCCACTGGGTCGCCGGAATCTGGTCAGCCTCGAAGGCCCGACGCACGTCATCGCCGGCGATCTGCCCCTCGGCCTTGCCCCGCTCGATGAGCGCCATCACGGACTCGGAATCGGCGATCTCCGGCGGGAGCGTACGGGATGTGCTGGCCGACACGAACAACCTCTCGGAACGATGGGAACGGCTTCCGACCCCGGCCTGGTGCTGGACCGGAGCCGACGACCACCGACTGGGGATGGGCCGGGGGCGCGGGCAGGGGCCGGGGAGCT
Source organism: Streptomyces sp. NPDC048352 (assembly GCF_040651895.1). Taxonomy (NCBI): domain Bacteria; kingdom Bacillati; phylum Actinomycetota; class Actinomycetes; order Kitasatosporales; family Streptomycetaceae; genus Streptomyces; species Streptomyces sp. NPDC048352. The sequence continues at coordinate 6,733 of NZ_JBEZKZ010000021.1, read as the reverse complement.
GCACAGCACCCCCAAGGGCTGCTGTCTTCCCTCCGTCGGCCATCACCTCTTAGGTCATCGCGTGACGTCGCGGAGCGTTACGCCCAATCTTCGTGTCCGGAGCACGCCTCCTGGTGGCCTGCGTCACACCGAGTGCTCACTCGTGGTGTTTTTGTAACGGTACGTACCCGTTCGGCCTCGGGTGGGGGCCCTCACACCGCTGTCGCCGGGCCCGTGAGGGACCCGGCGACCGGTGGTGCGCTCCCACGCCCCCGCGCGCCGGAGCGTCAGTGCTCGCGCGGGGCGGGGACCACGCGCTCGACCTCCGGCTGCACCGTCAGGAGCTGGCGCATGGCGTTCTCGGCGCCCGCGGCGTCGCCGGCGGCCAGGGCCTCGGCCATCCGCGCGTGGTGTGCCACGCAGGTTTCGCTGGGGCGGTCGCAGGAGGTGATGGGGCTGCCGGAGACCTGGAGGGCGGCGGAGACGATGCCGGAGAGGTGCTCCAGCATGCGGTTGCCCGCGACCTGGATCAGGAGGGCGTGGAACTCGTTGTCGGCGCGCGCGAAGGTGATCGCGTCACCCTGGCCGAGGGCGTGGCCCATGATCTCGACCATGTCGGAGAGGCGCTGCTGGACTTCCGGGCGGCCGTGACCGGCGGCGAGGCGGGCGGCCAGCGGCTCGATCGTCCAGCGGAGCTCGTTGAGCTCCCGGCGCTGGTCGTCGCGCTGGGGGCCGAAGGCGCGCCACTCGATGATGTCGGGGTCGAGCAGGTTCCAGTCGGCGACCGGCCGGACCCTGGTGCCCACGTTGGGGCGGGCGCTGACGAGGCCCTTGGCCTCCAGGACCCGCAGCGATTCGCGGACGACGGTGCGGGAGACCTCGAAGCGCTGGCCGATCTCCTCGGGGACCAGCGGCCGGTCGGCACCGAGGTCGCCCGAGACGATCATCTGGCCGAGCTGCTGGACGAGTTGGCCGTGCAGCCCGCGGCCGCGGCTGCCGGCCGCACGGCGGCCGACGCGGCTCAACTCGACGTCGGCGCCGTCCCAGTGGGGTGGTCCGACCCGCTCGGAGCCGGAGGCCTCCGCGTAGGGGTAGCGGTCGAGGTCGCCCGGGCCGGCGAGGCCGGAGTCGGCATGGCGGGCGGCGGTCATCATGGTGCGCGCAAGGGTACTCACGAATCCTTTGTCGGTCGTGCCTCCATCACCCTTGAGGTCTTTGGTGAAAAGCACACGAAAGGGTGATCGCCGCCACCTACGCAATTGACGCCTTATCGTAAGGAACCGGGCCTTTTGCGGGGAGTTGTGGTCCGCTTCGCGTGATTTCGCGCGAAGCGGACTTCTACGGTCGCTCCGGGGTCGCGTCCCGCCTCGGAACGATCACCAACGGACGCGGGTGCGCAGTCCTGTGAACGCATAGGCGCACAACAGGACCATCAACGACAACAGCAGCGCCGCACCCACGGGTTGGGCCATCACCCGAAGCGCTCCCAGTACGAAGCGGTCCGCCTCCGGCGGCAAGGGGGCGGAGGTCAGGGCTCGCAGCCGGGAGGCGACCCCGCTCGCGGGGTGGGCCGACGGGCCCTCCAGCACCTTGCGCACCAGCGGTACGACCGCCACCGGTACGGCGAGCACTGCGGCGAGGCCCAGGACGGCGGACCGGAAGGCCCCGGAGGCGAGCACACCGGCCCAGGCGCACCCGACCAGCAGCCCGGCCCAACTCGCGGCGGGGGCCGCCCACTCCGCCGGGGCGCGCAGCAGCGCCGGCCCGAAGACGAGGTGGAGCGCGGCGGCGTCGGCGGTGACCGCGAGGGCCCCGAGGAGGAGGGCGAGGGCGGCGCACACGCCGAGCTTGGCGGTGAGCAGCCCCAGCCGTCGCGGCACGGTGCCCCGGTCGGCCGCGAGGGCGGGGTAGCGGTACTCCTCGCCGAAGGCCAGGGCGCCCAGCAATCCGGCGCCCAGCGCGGCGGGAGGCAGCGGGAACGGCTCCGGCCAGGCGGCGAGCATCCGGTTCTGCGAGGTGTGGCCGGCCCGGGCGAGGACGAGGGCGGTGGCGGCCGAGACGACGGCGACGAGGACGGCCGTCAGGTAGGGGGTGGCGGTGCCGAAGACGCGGCGCAGCTCGTAGCGCACCGGTCGCAGGGGACCGCCGATGCGGCGCACCGCCGGGGCGGGGCGCACGGTGCGGGCGTCGCGGGCGGGCCGGGCCCGCCGGGGGAAGGCACCGGCGGTTGCGGCCGGCCCCGCGGGGGGGGCGGGCGGGGTGGCCGCGGCGCTGCGGACCCCGGTGGCGGCGGGGCGCGGGTCGGTGATCGCGGGGTCGGTGGCACCGGAGCCGGGGTCGGCGCTGCCGGAGCCGGCGGCGCCGGGGCAGGGGCCGGAGGCGGCGGTGCCCGGGCGGGGGTCGGAGGCGGCGGTGCCCGGGTGCGGGCCGGTGCGGACCTGGGCCGCAGCTTCGAGGCGGGCTTCGAGCCGGACCCCGGAGCCGGCCCCGGTGCGCGCCTGCGGCACGGGCGGGACGGGCAGGGCGGTGTCGCCGGTCTCGTCCGCGAGCTGGTGGACCAATACGCCGTGCCGGAACGCGGCCTCCCCGATCTCGGCGCAGCTGCTCCCGTACACCGAGAGCCGGCTGCCGCTCTCCTCCACGATCTCCACCCCCCGGTGTGCGGCCCTGGCCTCGCGGCCCAGTACGTCGGCCAGCCGGGCGGCGTGCGGGGTGCGCACGGCGACCCGCGGACGCAGCCGGGTGCGCGCGAAGTCGGCGGCGTCCTGGTCGGCGACGAGCCGGCCCGAGGCGATGGAGACGACCCGGTCCGCGCTGCGCGCCGCCTCCTTCGCGTCGTCGGTGGTGAACAGCACGGTTCCGCCCAGCGAGGCGTGGCCCCGCAGCAGCGCGTGCAGCCAGGCGCGCTCGCGGGGGGCGAGCCCTGCCGTGGGTTCGTCGAGGAGCAGGGTGCAGGGGTCGGCGAGCATGGCCGCCGCCAGCCCGACCCGGCGGTCCATGCCGGCCGAGAGCGAGCCGAGCCGCTGGTCGCGCAGGCCGCCGATACCGACGACCTCCATCATCGTGTCGGCCCGGGCGGCGGGGACTCCGACGGCGGCGCAGAGCATCCGCAGCTGGTTGCGGACCGTCCGCGAGGGGTGCCCGGGGACGTCTCCGAGGAGGACCCCGACCTCGCGGGCGGGATGCGGGATCCGGTGCAGCGGCCGGCCGCGGAAGTATGTGACGCCGCGGCCCGGTGCGAGTTCGAGCATCAGCCGCAGTGCGGTGGTCTTGCCCGAACCCGGCTCTCCGAGCAGGGCGGTCACGCACCCCGGGCGGGCCTCGAAGGTGAGGTCGTCCACGAGGGGCGGGAGATCTCGACGGGGTGTGCTGGTGAGTCCGATGGCCTGGATCATCGCTTCTCTCGCGGGGTGTGAGACCGCTCTGCGGCAGCGTGAGTACCGCATGCAAGGTAACGCGATATGTCCGATTTTCTACGCAACCGGCCCGGGTCCGCACCGATATTGCCGCCGGCCGTGCCCCGGAAGGCGGAGGCCGCGGTCGTAGCGGTTCCCGCGGATCAGACCTCGGGCCGCAGCATCGGCGGGTTGAGCAGGGTCGCCCCGCCGGCCCTGAACAGCTGCGCGGGCCTCCCGCCCTGACGGGTGGTCGTCCCCCCGGCGGGCACCAGGAACCCCGGGGTGCCGGTGACTTTGCGGTGGAAGTTGCGCGGGTCGAGCGCCACGCCCCACACGGCCTCGTACACCCGGCGCAGCTCGCCGACGGTGAACTCGGGCGGGCAGAAGGCGGTGGCCAGGGAGGAGTACTCGATCTTCGAACGGGCCCGCTCGACACCGTCGGCGAGGATCCGCGCGTGGTCGAAGGCGAGCCCGGCAGAGTCCTGCCCGGTGCCTTCCAGGAGTTCGTCGACGGGGGCCCAGCGGGCACTGTTGGCGTCGCCGCCGGCCCGCGGAGCGGGCAGGTCCGGAGCGAGGACCAGGTGCGCCACGCTGACCACGCGCATCCGCGGGTCGCGCTGCGGGTCCCCGTACGTGGCGAGCTGTTCGAGGTGCGCGCCGTTGTCCACGCCGGGCGCGGCCGGGTCGTGCGCGCACAGCCCCGTCTCCTCGGAGAGTTCCCTGGCCGCGGCACCCGCCAGGTCCTCGTCCCCGCGGACGAAGCCGCCAGGCAACGCCCAGCGCCCCTGGAACGGCTGCTCACCCCGCCGCACGACGAGCGCGCAGAGCGCATGGCGCCGCACGGTGAGGACGACCAGGTCGACGGTGACGGCGAAGGGCGGAAAGGCCGACGGGTCGTAGGGCGACATGCAGCGATCATAGTCGTCTGCCTGACGATAAACAGTCCTTTGGTGATCCCGGAGACGGTGATCTGGACCCCAGTCAGGATCTTCCCGAGCACCTGGACCGGCCAGGTGCCCTTCACCTCAGCCTCCCAGTTGCAGCCCATCGGCCGCCTCCTCCACCATGCCCACGCCGAGGCGGCTGATCCGGACGGTGAACGGTTCCCCCGACACCCGCAGGCCGGAGAGGCGCAGCGCGCCGAGGGGCGCGCCCGCCGGGGGCGCCACGGCGACGGTGCCCGCCGGGGCGTCCGGACGGATGCCGGCGAGGGCGGTGAGCGCGTGGATCCCGGCGGCCGCGGCCACCGCGGCCGGCCGGCACGCGGCCGGATGCGGCAGGGGCGCGCTGCCCGCAGTGCGCTGCTCGGCGGCGTACATCTCCGGCAGCCGGTATCCGAAGGCCTCCGCCGCGTCGAGCAGGCCCCGCAGCAGACCGGCGGCCTCCTTCTCGAAGCCCGCCTGGGCGAGGCCGGCCACCGCGACGGCGCTCTCATGGGCCCGGACCGCTCCCGACCTGTGGCCGAAGGGGTTGTGTCCCGGCTCGCGGGCCGCCATGCTCCGCAGCCCCCACCCCGAGTCCATGGCGGGGGTTCCCAGCAGCCGGGCGAGCTGTTCGGCGCGGACCGGGTCCAGCAGGCCGGGCGCGAGCCGGCCCCCGCCCAGCAGCCCCGTGTCCAGCAGGTGCGCGGCGGCTCCGGTCAGCCGGGGCAGCGGCCGGCCGTCGGGATGCAGGGCGGCGGCGGGGCGGCCCCCGTCGGGGCCGTCGATCCAGAACCGGGCCCGGAACCTCTCCGCCAGGCCGGCCGCCCACTCCCGCCACTCCCCGGCTCCGCTGCGCCCGCACCCGTCCAGCAGGTCGGCGCCGAGCAGCGCGGCCCGGTGCGCGTGGGCCTGGGTCTCGCAGCGCCGCGGCCCCGGATCGGGGTCGGCCAGGAAACCGTCCTGCCCCAGCGCCCCGCGCAGCCAGTCCAGGCAGCGCTCGGCGGCGGGCAGCAGCCGGGCCACGTCCTCCTCGGGCAGGCCCCACCGCCGGGCCTCGGCGAGCACCGCCGGGAAGCCGAGGGTGGCCTCGGTCCCGGTGCACCCCGGCGGCAGCTGCGGTCCGGCGGCGCGCAACGGTCCCGGGATCATGCCCGCGGCGGCGCCCCGCCCCCCGGTCTGACTGCGGGCCAGGGTCCGCAGCGTGGCGGCGGCCAGTCCGGTGCCGAGCGGCAGCGCCATGCGCGCGGCCCACAGCGACTCCGCCGGTGCCAGCCCGAGCCGCCACGGCACTCCGGCCGCCGCGAAGGCGTCGCCGGGTCCGCCCGGGTCCCGCAGGAGCAGCGCCCGGAGGTCTTCGACGCTGGTGCGGAACCAGGCGTCGGCCCTCGGGTCGTCGCCCTCGGCCCGGGCTGCGGCCAGCGGGTTCGCCACCTGCCCGGCGGCGGCTCTGGCGGCGCGGTCCCGGGTGGTCCGCAGCTCGATGCTGCGGGACTCGCCCGGCTCCAGCCGCAGTTCCCAGCGGAGCAGTCCGGCCGAGGCGAGGGCGTCGTCGGGGGCCGGTTCGGCGGTGGTGACGGCCAGGGCGTCCCCGCTGCTCCAGCGCAGCCCCGCCGCGTGCACCCCGGCGGCGAGCTCCGGCCCGGCGCGGCCCGCGGCCACCGCCGCCAGGTCGGCCAGGTCGGTGCCGAGAGAGACCTCCACGGGCAGGCGCAGGGGGCGGGCGGCGAAGCTGCGCACGGTGATGCGCTCGGTGCCGTCGGCGTGCCGGACGCGTTCCACCCCGACGTCGGGGTCCGGCCCGGCCTCGACGCCGGTGCGGACGGTGGCGGTGAAGGCGGCCCGGTCCGCGCCGAGGCTGCGGCCCTGGACGGCGACCGGTTCCCGCCCGGCGACGCGCAGGACGCAGCGGGACAGCAGTCGCCGCCCCGAGCGGTAGATCCCGTCGATGCCGCGCCCGGTCAGCTGGCCGTGCTCGGGCGAGATGACCAGGCAGGGCGCGGCGACACAGATCACGGCCCCGTGCACCGGCGGCAACTCGGCCCTGCGCCCGGCCCCGGGGCCGGCCCCGGCCGCGCCACCGGTCCCACCGCCGGCGCCACCGCCACCCACGGGCCCCTGCCCAGGCACCCCTGCCCCGGGCACCCGTCCGGGCGGCTCCGCCCCGCGAGGAGGGCCGGCCGGACGGTCCGGGAGGCCTGCCGCCGGGAGGCCCTCCGCCGGGCGCCCGCGGACGGGTTCCGGCGGACCGGGCGCAGGGGCGGGAGGGGGTCCGGGCGGGCCGGTTTCGGGTACGGGGGGAGCCATGTGCCGCCTTGTCTGCGCGCCGGCCGGTTCTGCGGGGCGGCGGCGCGGCCGGGCCCCCACCGCCCCCCAGCTGAACGCCCCCACCCCCGCCCGGGTCACGCACCCCGGGGGCGGCTGCCCCCGCCCGGC